>NZ_JBFTZS010000236.1:0-7130 GCF_056406675.1 Caulobacter sp. P1_B12_2
GTCTCCATCATGGTCCTCGCAGGCGTGCCCCGCCCATGGATTCAAGATGGGGCGCCAGTACTGAACGTCAACTGAACACCCGGCTGATCGTCCCGTAAAATGAATTCGGCGCTAACCGTGGCGAATTGGCGGCTAACCCGCGGCCAGACCCGACAATTCGCGCCGCTCGCGCATCACGGTGCTGAAGGCGGCGTTGATCGCGGCCGACTTGGCCTCGGCCACCTCGATGAACTCCATCGGCAGGCCGCGAGCCCGGGCGCGGTCGGGGTGGGCCTCCGACATCGCCGCCCGCCAGGCCGAGTGCACCACCGCGTCCTCGGCGTCGGCCGGCACGTCGAGGATGCGGTAGGGATCGTCCGGCTCGGTCCCGACGTGAGTGGCGGTCAGGCGGCGGAACGACAGCGGCGACATGCCGAACAGGTCGGCCACACGTTCCAGATAGCTGAGCTCGTCCCGGGTCACCGCCCCGTCGGCCTTGGCGATGTGGAACAGACCGTCCAGCACGTCCTCGAGGATCTGCGGGCAGGTGCGATAGCGCTTGGCCAGCCGCTTGGCGTAGCTCTCGAAACCGTGGGTCGTCTGGCGCGCCAGGTCGTACAGCCGATGGATGTTGTTCTCCGACTCCGGGTCGGGATGGAAAACCTCGGCGAAGGCGGCGTATTCGTCGCCATCGGCTGAGCCGTCGGCCTTGGCCAACTTGGCGCCAAGCGCCGTCACGGCCGTCGAGAAGGCCGGATCCTGCCCAGGCAGACCGGGCGGACATTCCTGGCACTCGGCCATGTCCAGCCGGCGCGCGGCGAGCGTTGCGATGTTACGCCAGAAGGTCATGGCTGCGACGAAAGTCCAGAAGCGTGGCGGAGTGATGACGAGTGGAGATACGTCGCCCGCCTCCCAACGGATCACGCTCCCGTTTTGCCTTCTAGCATAAAAACGTCGCGGCCCCACCCGGTCCTTGCTGCGGCGCACATTGAAACTTTGTAACGTGCGGAAGAGCGGGCGCCGTGCGCAACGCCCGGCTGCGCACAGGAATCTTTGCCGTGGACGGGAGCGTTTGGCCCATCCGTTCGTTATGGTGGCGCTTGACCGACCGCGGTGCAAAACACCTCGGCGCCATGCTCCGGTCCCAATGCGGCCGGAAATGCTCTATTCGAACGCGACCGACTCTCTGAGCGACGCCCCACTAAGAGGACTTCCGCCCGCATGGCGACCGCCTTCCTTTTCGCCCTGGCCCTGATCGCCCAGGACGCCCCGGTGTCCACCGCGCCGACCGCTTCCACTCCCCCGCCCCGCACCCAGCCGGCCGCCACCGCCCCGACCGACGACTACGGCTATGTCGGCTGGTGCTACGGCGCGCTGGGCGGCTATGTCGAGCTGTACGACAAGGTGATGCCGGAGGTGACCCGGATCGAGAAGACCTTCCCCGGTCCTGACGGCTTCAACGCCGCCATGAAGGAATATCCGTCGATGCGCGACCAGGCCAAGAAGGACCTGATCGTCTATCGCTCGGCCATCGTCGCGGCCGAGAAGGCCAGCCCCCGGCCGATCTCGGAATACGGCGCGGCGGCGATCAAGAAGGGCCATTCGGTCTGGAGCGGCGCCGACAAGGTCGACAAGGCCCGCTTGGCCCAGGTGTGGATGAGCTGGAGCCCGCCCGGTGACTGCGACAGCCGCGCCAAGACCCTGGAAACAAAGTCCAACCTGTTCGGCCAGGCGTTGAACTACAACGTCAAGAAGAGCGAGGCGCCCGTCGCCGCGCCGGCCCTCGAACCGGCGCCCGCCCCGGAAGCCGCTCCGCCGGCCGCCGAGCCCGAAGCGCCGGCTCCCGCCGCGCCTGTGGCCGAAGCCGTGACGCCGGTGGCCAAGCCGCCGGTCGCCAACCCGGTCGCCAAGACCACGCCCAAGGCGGCTCCGAAGACCACCGCCAAGAAGCCCGCCGCCGACCTGCCGCCGATCGGCGCCAAGCCCGCGGCCATGCCGATCGCCGCCAAGGGCGAGGTGATCATCGACCCCGCCAATCCCCAGCCGTGCGCCGGCAGCCTCGTGCCCGCCAAGCGTGGCGGCAAGAACGTGTTGATCTGCAAGGCGGACTAGGCGGCTAGAACCCTCTCCCAGAGGGAGAGGGTTCTATGAGGTCGGCAGCAGCCCCGTCGTCGCCACCTGCTTGAACCAACCGTACGACGCCTTGGGCGTTCGCACGCCGGTCGTTCGGTCCATCGCCACCAGGCCGAACTTCGACGTGTAGCCGATGTCCCACTCCCAGTTGTCGATCAGGGTCCAGGTGAAGTAGCCGCCGATCCGCGAACCGGCCTCCATCGCGCTCTTCACCGCCTCGAGATGCCGGCGCAGGTACTGGCTGCGGAAACCATCGTCGATCACGCCTGGGCCATTGCCGAACGGGTCGGAGCAGCCGTTCTCGGTGATCAACACCGGCGGATTGCCATAGTCGCGGCGGACCATCTCCAGCACCTCGACCAGACCCGACGGATCGATCTGCCGGCCGAAGGCGTCCAGCTCCGCGCCCTTCGGCGGCGCGCCGGGCGCGATGTGGCTGGGACTGGCCAGATCCAGCTTCACATAGGCCGGGGCGTAGTAGTTGACCCCCAGGAAGTCGATCGGCTGGTGGATGGTCGCAAGGTCGCCGTCGCGAACGTGGCCCTTGAGGAAGTCCTCCATCAGCGCCGGATAGGTCCCCTTCAGCAGCGGATCCAGCCACGCCCGGTTCCACAGGGCGTCCAGGCCGTCGGCCGCCGGACGGTTCCAGAACGCCAGCTTCCCGCCGGAAGAGCGGCAAGGCTGCAGCGCCTGGGTCGTGCCGATCCGCAGGTCGCCATGGGCCGCGCGCAGGGCCTGGATCGCCAGGCCCTGGCCCAGGTTCATGTGGTGGGTCGTCGGGCCCAGCAGGGCGATGTCCTTCAGGCCCGGCGCGTGCTCGCCCAGCACGTGGCCGAACACCGTGTGCACGGCCGGTTCGTTGAGGGTGATGAAATGCTTCAGGCGGTCGCCCAACCGCCCGGCCACGGCGGCGGCATAGTCGGCGAAGCTCTTGGCGGTGTCGCGCGCGCTCCAGCCGCCCTTGTCCTGCAGGGCCTGGGGCAGGTCCCAGTGAAACAGGGTGGCGTAGGGCGTGATCCCCTTGGCCAGGCAGGCGTCGATCAGTCGGTCATAGTGGTCCAGGCCGGCGACGTTGACCGTGCCCTCTCYGGTCGGCAGCACCCGCGACCAGGCCATCGAGAAGCGGAAGGCCTTGAGCCCCGCCCCGGCGATCAGGTCAACATCCTCGGCGTAGCGGCGATAGCTGTCGGTGGCGACGTCGGCGTTCGAGCCGTCCTTGATCCGGCCGGGCTGCTTCTCGAAGGTGTCCCAGATGCTGGGGCCGCGCCCGTCGGCGGTGGGCGAGCCCTCGGTCTGGAAAGCGGCGGTCGCTACGCCCCAGACGAAGTCGTTCGGGAACTGGCGGGACTTCACCACCGCCTCGGTTTGGCCGACGCGGTCGCAGCCGCTCAGACCCAGGCTGGCCGCGCCGCCGATCGCCAGAGCGCCCAACGCCCTGCGGTTGATGCCGTTGTCCACCTTCGCCCCCTGCTCGCCGGAGGTCGAGCGCCCCCGTGCGAGAGCAGGATGAACGCAAAGCGCGAGCTTTGGCTAGGGCGCCCACCCCATCTCCGCTCWTCCCGGCGAAKGCCGGGAYCCAGATGGAAKGGCTTTGGGGCTGACGCCAAGAGCGCTGAGCCTTTCCAACCCACCACACCGCTACAGGATCTGGGTCCCGGCATTCGCCGGGATGAGCGGGTTGATGAGGGACTCAGGCGCTCCGCTTGCCCGCGATATAAGTGTCGATCACGCCTTCCAGTTCGGTCAGCGGGACGTTGCCGCCCATCACCACCGCGTCGTCGAAGGTGCGCAGGTCGAAGCGGCCGCCCAGCGCGGTCTGAGCCTTGCTCCTCAGGCGGACGATCTCGCTGTGACCGACCTTGTAGCCGCAGGCCTGGCCCGGCCAGGCGCAGTAGCGATCGACCTCGCCCTGCACTTCCTCGCGGGTCGAGCCGTTGGTGGCCACGAACCAGTCGATGGCCTGGTCGCGGGTCCAGCGCTTGGCGTGGATGCCCGTGTCGACCACCAGGCGGCAGGCCCGGAAGGCGATGGACTGCAGGTAGCCCAGCTGTCCCAGCGGATCGCCGTCATAGGCCCCCAGCTCGTCGGCCAGCTGTTCCGCGTAGAGGGCCCAGCCTTCCGAATAGGCGTTGAAGGCCAGCAACGAGCGGACCAACGGCAGCTTGTAGGTGTATTCGCCCTGCCAGATGTGGCCGGGCAGGCCCTCGTGATAGGTCAGGGTCGGCAGGCCGTAGCGCGGCCACATGCCCGTGTCGCGCAGGTTGATGTAGTAGTTTCCGGGCACCGTGCCGTCGATCGAACCGGCCGCCGCATAGCCGCCCGGCGCGCCGTCCTGGATCTCGACCGGCACCCGCTTGATCAGCAGATTGCCCGGCACCATCGTGGCGAAGGCGCGCGGCAGACGCGTGCGGATGTCGGCCACCCGGCCGTTCAGATAGGCCAGGATCTGGGCCCGGCCATCGTCGGTGTTGGGGAACAGGTTCTTGGGATCTTCGCCCAGCGCCTTCATCCGCGCGCCGACGCTGCCCTGGGTCAGGCCCTGGGCCTTCAGCAGGATGTCCATGCGGGACGACAGCGCCTTCAGCTCTTCCTGGCCCATCTGGTGGACCTCGTCGGGCGTCAGGCGGCTGGTGGTTCCGGCCCGCAGCGCCCAGGCGTAGTAGGCCTCCCCGTCGGGCAGCTTCCAGGCGCCGGCGTCGGACGTGGCCTTGGCGCGGTGGGCGGCCAGCTCGGCGATCTGGCGGTCCATGGCCGGGGCGATCTTGCCCTCGACGATGGCGGCGGCGCGGCGGGCGTGATCGCCCGGGACAGCCTTGGCCTTCTTGGCCAGGCCGGCGACCAGGCCCCAGTCGGCGATCGGCTGGGCGCGGGCGCCCTTCTGCTGCTTCAGCGTCTTGTCCAGCAGGAAGTCCGGCGCGATCACGCCCAGCGCCCCGTCGTGCTTCAGCCGCGTCGTCTCGCCGTCCAGCTGGGCGGCGTACAGCTCCAGGCGGTGCAGATACGACTCGACGTCGGCGGCGCTCGTCACCCCGTGCAGGCTGTCCAGGAAGTCCGGCGTCTCGACGAAGGCCCCAGTGTTCTGGGCCACCACATAGGGCGCGTTGCGATAGGACCACTGCGACGAAAGGCCGATGGCGTCGCCATAGGGAAAGTCGAAGCCTTCGACGGCCAACTCGTGGGCGGTCTGGACGACGCCCAGGTCCAGGGCGGCGGCCGGGCTCAACGTCTTGCGATCGACCGCCTTCATCCTGGCGACCCGCGCCTTGGCGGCGGCGGCCAGCTTGCCACGCCCCTCCAGCGAGCGGTCGGTCAGAGTGGCCTTCAGGGCGGCCCGCGCGCCCTTGTCCAGGCCCAGGGCCGAGGCGTTCTCGGGATATTCCCGCATCAGGTCCTCGGCGACCGAGGACAGCAGCGCCTCGGCGGCGGCGTCGCCGGGCGCGGCGGCCAGGGCGGCGCCACCAAACGCCGCGGCGGCCGCGCCGAGGGCTAGAACGTCACGTCGATTGAGCTGGCTCACGCTGGATCTCCCCGGATTCGCGGAGAGTCGTAGCGCGCCTTTTCGTCAGAGCGAACCTGATCCTTCTCCCCTTGCGGGAGAAGGTGTCAGCCGCAGGCTGACGGATGAGGGTCTCTCAACAAAAACCGCCGCGACCGGCCTTTCGGCTGATCGCGGCGGTCCTGGCCTTCAACCCCTCACCCGACCTCGCTCCGCGAGGCCATCCTCTCCCGCAAGGGGAGAGGGATCCTGGTTCAGAACGTGCTGATCCCCAGCGCGTCCGCCAGGCCTTCGTCGCTGCCCGAGCCGCGCGGGGCCTGGCGAACGCCGGACAGGTCCACCGTGCCGGTGCTGGACAGGCGCGACAGCACGAAGCGCGCCGAACGCGCCTCGACCACCGGCAGCAGGAAGCCCAGCGAGAAGATCAGGATCAGCACGTTGGTCAGGCTCAGGACGATCAGATCGACGGCCTTCACCGCGATGGCGAAGCGGACGTCATCCACTCGAATGGCCCCGATCACCGCCCGCATCAGCGCGACATGATAGGCCGCCGAAGCCACCGTCAGAACGAGGATATAGACCAGCAGATAGGCGTAGAGCTTGCCGATCAGCGCCGCCGCCGGCGCGGCGCCGACCTGAACGTCCATCATCGACGGGATCATCATGGCGATGAAGCCCGCGTAGCCGACCACGCCGACCAGCCAGGCCAGAGTGAACGGGGCGTAGAGGCCTTCCTTGGCCGAACGCTGCCAGCTCAACTTCTTGTCGCCGTACGCCAGGCCGCCCCAGAGCTTGCCCGACAGCCGCATGGTCATGGCCGGCGAGAACCAGCCCAGGGTGACGCAGAACAGCGCGAAATAGCCCAGATAGGTCCAGCCGAACTTGGCCGGCGAGCCGGTCAGTTGGAAGCGCGTGTTGCGCCAGCGGGTGCGGCCGGCGACATAGCGGAACGCCATGAACGTCGCCGCGCCCAACACCACGATCAGGGCGATGTAGAGCGGGAAGATCAGCAGCATGAACAGCTTGTTGACCATCGTCAGGATGATCACGGCCACATAGGGCACGAACAGGGCCACCATGCCCAGCAGGAAGCCGAGGAACAGTTCCCCGCCCTTGCCGGTGTAGCTGAAGGCCTCGCCGTTCAGGCTGACCTTCTCCCAGATCCGCCGCCGCGTCGCGGTCTTGGCCCAGAAGCTGTAGATGCCGAACGTCACCATGTTGAGCAGGCCGTTCTTGACGCCAAGCCCGACAAAGTCCGACGAGTTCAGCGTCTGGCCGAACGTCAGCGTCTCGCCCGAAGCAGGCGCGGTCGCGTCCGTCATGAAAATCCCCCGTAAACCCCAAGCGCCACTGTGCGCGGCGCCAGGAATGAGGGGATTGCAACTTCAGGTCAACCGGAACGGGGCGGGGACGCCTGTAGGGCGAAGGCGCCGACCATGATCGGGATGGCCATGAAGAAGCTGAACTCGGCGGCCGCCTTGCGCTCGACGCCCAGCAGCATCGAGCCGACGATGGTCGAGCC
>NZ_JBFTZS010000237.1:0-7109 GCF_056406675.1 Caulobacter sp. P1_B12_2
CGCTTGGGGGCGACGAGATCGGGGGCGGACGGATAGTCGGGGGCGGCGGGCACGGCGGACTCCAGGTCTCTGATGGAAGACGGTTCGAGGAGCCCAGGCGCGCGGCGAGCTTGCGAGCAGCAAAAGTGGACGCTGGTTTTGCGTCCGCTCGCAAGCCTTCAAGCAAGCGGGCTTTCTAATGAAAGCCCGCCGGTCCGCGCTCCCCGATGGTTGCCCATCACTAGCGCCAGTTACGCGAACGGGCGGAAAATACGGAGGCGGGCGGGGGAGTCAATTGCGGTGGTGTGTTTAAGCCAACCGCACCGGCAGCACCGCGCGCACGCCCTCGACGGCGAAGGTCAGCTTGGGCTGGCCGCCCAGGTCGGCGGCCAGGCCGCGGTCTAGCAGGCGGGTGCCGAAACCCTTGCGCTCCGGCGGTTTCACCGGCGGCCCGTCGCGCTCGGTCCAGGTCAGGATGGCGCCGTTGTCGCCCGCCGGAGCCCAGGCGATGGCCACCTTGCCGTCGGGGGTCGACAGCGCGCCGTACTTGGCCGCGTTGGTGGCCAGTTCGTGCACGGCCAGAGACACGGACAGGGCGGTGCTGGCGCCCACCCTCAGGTTGGGCCCGTCTATGGTCACGCGCTTCGGCTCTTGGTCGTCGACGAACGGGGCGATGCCCTGGCGCACGATGTCGTCCAGCGCCGCGCCCTCCCAGCTCTCGCGCGTCAGCACGTCGTGGGCGGCCGACATCGCCAGCAGCCGGTCGATCAGCCGCTCGCGCACCTGCACCGGCGTTTCCTCCGGCCGCAGGGTCTGGCGGACGATCGACTGGATCGAGGCCAGGGTGTTCTTGACCCGGTGGTTGAGCTCGTTGATCAGCAGGCGTTGCCGCGCCTCGGCCGTCTTGGTCTCGGTCATGTCCATGGCCATGCCGATATAGCCCTGGAACTGGCCCTGGGCGTCGATCTGCGGGCGGGCGTTGGCGACCATCCAGCGATAGAGGCCGTCGCCGCACAGGAACCGGGCCTCGAAACCGTAGGCGAGGGGCCCGTCAGATGCGTCGCGCGCCGCCGCCCGCCTGATCCCGACCCCGACGATGTCGTCCGGATGGATCATGCGGATCCAGGCGTCGCCCAGCAGAGCCTCGGCCTCGACCCCGGCGAACGCCGCGAAGGCCTCGTTGGCGAAGGTGATCCCGCCTTCCGCCGAGGTCATCCAGACCGGGGCCGGCGCGGAGTCGGCCATCGCCCGGAACCGGGCCTCGCCTTCGCGCAGGCGCTCCTCGGCGCGCTTGCGCTCGGTCACGTCGGTGTGCACGCCGATCCATTCGCGGATCGATCCGTCGGTCTCGAGGGCGGCGACGGCGCGGATCGCGAAGTCGCGCCAGACGCCGTCGTGGCGGCGCACCCGATGCTCGAAGGTGAAAGGCCCGCCGCGCGCGACGGCGGCGTTCCAGGCCTGCAGCGTGGGGTCGGCGTCGTCGGGATGGACMGCGTCTGCCCAGCCGAAGTCCCGATACTGCTCCGGGGTCTGGCCGGTCAGGCTGGCCCAGCCGGGCTGGTCGCCGACCATTCGGCCCGAGGCGTCGTTGGTCCACAGGATCCCGTCGACCGCGCCGATCGCGGCCCGGAACCGCGCCTCGCCGGCCGCCAGGCGCTCATGCATCTCGACCCGGTCGGTGATGTCGCGGATGAAGCCGAGGAACACGCTCGAGTCCGCTTCTCCGAACGCCGCCAGCGAGACCTCGATCGGAATCTCCATCCCGTCCTTGCGCACGGCCATCAGTTGGGAGCCCTGGCGCTCGACGGGGGGCTCGGCCAGGGCCAGCCGACCCGCCAGCATCTGGCGGTAGGCGGCCTGGAGGCGCAGCGGGGCCAGCACGTCGATCAGGTTTCGACCCAGGACCTCGGCGCGCGTCCACCCAAAGGCCGTTTCGGCGCGGGCGTTCCAGTCCAGGATCGCGCCCTGAGCGTCCATCACCACGACGGGGTCGATGGCGGTTCGCAGGATCGGCTGCAGAGCGGCGAGGTTCGACATCTGCCCTCCCTCAGCCGACGCGGTCGATGACAGCTACAGGACGGGCCCGGGACTGTGAATTCCGCGGCCTGGCGCGTGTGTGGGACCTAATGTCGCAGGCGCGTCTAGGGTTCCGGCGGCCCGGCCCTAGTGGTCGGTCGCCCGGACCAGCTTCCAGCGGATCTTCGCGCCCTTCTCGGGGCGGACCTGGCTCTTGAGCACGATCGCGCCCGCCCGGCGGGCCTGGCCATGATCAAAAAAGGTCGAGGGCGAGATGTTGACGTCGACCGCGTCGTTCCGCAGCCACCAGCCGACATTGGACGGCCCCTTGATCAGCACGCTCTTGCCGTCGCGGGCCAGCGAGGCGCGGGCGTCGGGATGCAGGTGGAAGGTGACGGTGAACGGCAGATAGCGGCGTGGACCGTCGGCGTTGGCCGAGCCGCCGTTCTTGTCGGGGAGCGGGGTCAGGCTGTCCTCGCCGCGCAGCTCGTCGGCCTTGAGGTCGAGAAACAGGCGGCGGGCGTGGGTCAGGCCTACCCGCCGCCAGCCGTCGTGGACGATGTCGAGCCAGACCCCGGCCTCGCCGTCGTGGCGCTTGATCTCGACCTCGACGGCGCCGTCGATCAGCCACGGTCCCAAGGCCTCGGACCGCCAGCCCGACAGCGGCCGGCCGGCGGAGCCGTCGCCCACGGACACGGTCGAGGCGGCGTCGGACAGCCGGAAGGCGTTGGCGCCGGTCGCCTCGGGGCTCCAGCCGCAGCTGGTGATCAGCCGGTCCTTGCCGAACACGATCTCGACGGCGGCCGGCTGGGCGCAGGCGGCGACGCTGAGCACGCCGACGGCCGGCGGTCCGGCATCGGCCATCACCTGGAGGCTGCCGCCCTGCATCTTCTGATAGCCGGCATGGGGCGCGCTCTGGGGTGGGCGCGGGCCCTGGTCGTCGTGGGCCAAGGCCGCCGCGATCCGTCGCGGCCCGACCGCCTCGCCGCCCTGGAAGGCCGCCAGACAGCCGTCGGCCAGAGTGAAGAAGCGCACGGACGAACTCAGGCGATCGATGGCGCGGGCCAGGGCTTCGGGCGGCGGACGGCCGCGCTGGCCCAGGGCGTCGTCGAGGGTCAGCWGGTCGAACAGCAGCTCCAGCCCGACCTGCGGCGAGCGGCTGGCGTGGCCGCCGTCGGGCAGGACGATGACGTCGAGCAGCGCGTTGACCCGCTTGAGCCCCTGCGCCATCAGCCGGTCGCTGGCCTTGCCGGTCAGAGCGCAACCGGCGATGGCGACCACGACGGCCCGCTCGAGCCGGCGGTCGGGGGCGTCGGAGGCCTTGAGCAACTGGCGCGCGCCCCGGGCGAGGTCCAGCGCCATGGCCGAGATCTCGGCGTCCGAGGCTTCGGGCGACAGGGCGCGGGCCGCGCAGGCCAGGTGGAACGTGCGGCGCTCGAGCCGTTCGCCGCTCCACGAGAAGGCGTTCCAGGTTCCGAACACCCGCCGCCAGTCCTGCAGCAGGCGAAGGGCCAGGCGCGCCGAGCCGGGACCGGCCGCCATCAGGTCGGGCAGCCAGTCGAAGCCGTGCAGGGCGGTGGCGAACTGACGGGTGGGGCTGGGCTGGTCGAACGGGTCGCCGGTCTCGCCCAGTCGCACGGCGCCGCCGTCGAGCACCATCAGGCCTTCCAGAAGCTGGCGGCCGCGTTCGGGATCGGTCGGGCGCGGGTCGTGAGGATGGGCGGCCAGGCCCACCGGGCGCGGCCGGCTGATCGCCGCCCGGTGCGGCGGCGAACCGAACCATTCACGCTCCAGATTCCCCTTGAGCGACGCGCCCAGAGCCTTGAGGAACACGCCCTTGGTTCGCTTGGCGCGGCCATGGGTCCCATGAGCACGCCCCGAGGGGCCGCCGGCCAGGGCGGAGGACTTGCGGACGGAACCTGTCTCGGGAGCCCCCTCCATGTCGCTGGATCAGCCGCCCTTCAGCGCGCGGATATTGTCCGCATAGGCGCTGGGCCCGCCCTTGAAGACCGCCGAGCCGGCGACCAGGGCCGTGGCCCCCGCCGCCACGCATTGCGGAGCGGTGGCCGGGGTGACCCCGCCGTCGACCTCGATGATGATGTCCAGGCCCCGCTGGTCGACCATCCTGCGCAGGGCCTCGACCTTGCGCAGTTGGCCGGGAATGAAGCTCTGACCGCCGAAGCCGGGGTTCACGCTCATCACCAGCAGCAGGTCGACGTCCTCGAGGATCCATTCGACGTGGTCGATGGAGGTCGAGGGGTTGAACACCACCCCGGCCTTGGCGCCCAGTTCGCGGATGCGCTTGAGCGAGCGGTGCAGGTGCGGACCGGCCTCGGGGTGGATGCTGATCAGGTCGGCCCCGGCGGCGCGGAACGCCTCCAGATACGGATCGGCCGGGCTGATCATCAGGTGGACGTCGAACGGGATCTTGGCGTGCGGCCGGATGGCTTTGACGATGTCCGGACCCAGGGTGATGTTGGGCACGAAATGGCCGTCCATCACGTCGACATGCACCCAGTCGGCGCCGGCCGCCTCGATGGCGGCGACCTCTTCGCCCAGCTTGGCGAAGTCGGAGGCGAGGATGGACGGGGCGATCAGCGGCGCGGTCATGGGTCCTGGCTTAACGGGCTTGGCCTCGCGCGACAAGCGAGCCCGTTGTCACGTAGGGTTTACGAGGCCCTTCGCTGCTCAAATCCTGGCGATCAGAGCTTCACGAACCGCGCCGCGAAGAAGCCGTCCAGCCCGCCTTCGCGATGGTGCGGCAGGATACGCAGCGTGCCGCGCGGCGTCAGGCTGGCCGCGGGGGCGCCGCCTTCCTCGGACGTGATCGCGTCCAGCGCCATGTCGGGGCGGCGGGCGAGGAAGGCCTCGACCTGGGCTTCGCCCTCTTCGGGCTCCAGTGAGCAGACGCAATAGACCAGGCGGCCGCCGGGCTTGAGCCGGCCCGCGGCGCTGTCGAGCAGCTTGCTCTGCACGCCGGCCAGGCTGGCCACGTCGCCGGGTCGGGCGGCCCACAACACGTCGGGATGGCGGCGGAAAGTGCCGGTGGCCGAGCACGGCGCGTCCAGCAGCACGGCGTCGAAGGTGCGGGTGTCGTCCCAGACGCCGGCGTCGGCGGCGATCACCTCGGCCTGCATGTTCATGCGGGCGAGATTCTCGGTGACGCGGCCCAAACGGGCGGGCGAGCGGTCGACGGCGACGACCTGGGCGCCGGCCGCGACCATCTGCATGGTCTTGCCGCCGGGCGCGGCGCAGAGGTCCAGGGCCGTTTCTCCGGGCTTGAGGTTCAGCAGGCGGGCGGGCACGGCGGCGGCGGCGTCCTGGATCCACCAGACACCGTCCTCGAAGGCCGGCCAGGCCGAGACGTCACCCCGGCGCTCGGTGCGCAGCGTGCCGCCGGGCAGGATCTCGCCTTCCAGCTCGGCGGCCAGGGCGGTCGCGTCGAACTCGGGCTTCAGGGAAAGATCGGTGGCCGGCTCGAAGCCGATCTGGGCGGCGACCGCGTCGGCGGTCTCCTTGCCGTAGGCGCTGGCCCAACGGGCGTAGAGCCAGGGCGGAGCCAGGTGTTCTGACGCGTCCGACAGGCCGCCGTCGCGCAGCAGGCCGCGCAGCACGGCGTTGACCAGGCCCTTGAACGGCCGGCTGGTCTTGCTGGCGTTGGCCAGCTCGACGCTCGTGGCGACGGCGGCGAAGGCGGGCACCTCCAGGAAGAAGGCCTGGGTCGCGCCCAAGCGCAGCAGGTTGCGCACCCGGGGCGGCGGCTCCTTGGCCAGCTTGCCGGCYAGGGCGCGGTCGATGGGCCCCAGGTGGCGCAGCGTGGCCATGGCCAGGGCGCGCGCGAAGGCGCGCTCCCGCGGTTCCAGAAAGCGGAAAGCGTTGGCCGAGGCGGCTTCGTCGAGGCCCCCGCGCCGCGACAGGGCCGCGTCGATGAGGGCGAGGGCGCCTTCCCGTGCCGGGAGGCCGTCATTGAGTTCCTGAGTCACCCGCTCGCCGTGCCCCGGGGCGAGGTCGAGCGCAAGCTTTTTGGCGCGAACGGTGGTAGGAAGCGGCCATGTCCGAGACCGACCTGCCGCCTGGCGCGGCCCCCGACAAGCCCCTGACCCCCGCCGCGCGCCGCGCCCTGGAAGAGGCGGCCGCGCGCCACGCCGAGGCTCACGCCGCCGCTTTGCCCACCGAGGAAGGGGGCCGCGACGGCCCCGAACCGACTCGGTTCGGCGACTGGGAACGCAAGGGCGTGGCGGTGGATTTCTAGGGGCGAAGCCCCGCTCCTCCCCCACCAGGAGGAGGACTTAAACTCCCGCCATCTCCGCCACCACCTTCAGCGCCGCCTCGCGCGGATCGTTCGCYGCCGTGATCGGGCGGCCGCAGACCAGGTGGCTGGCGCCGGCTTTCAGGGCGTCGGCCGGGGTGGCGGCGCGGGCCTGGTCGTTCTTGGCCGACCAGAAGGGACGCACGCCCGGCGTCACCACCAGGAAGTCGGGTCCGGCGATCTCGCGGGCCAGGGCGGCCTCCTGCGGCGAGGAGACGATGCCGTCCACCCCGCACTCCACCGCTTGGCGGATCCGCCGCGCGACCAGGTCCCGGGCCGAGAACGCATAGCCCATCTCGATCAGGTCGGCGTCGTTCAGGCTGGTCAGCACGGTGACGGCCAGGATCTTCAGGTCCGAGCCGCCTTTGGCCTTCACGGCCGCCTGCATCACCTGCGGTTCGGCGTGGACGGTCAGCAGGTCGCAGCCGGCGCCCGCCAGCACCCGGGCCGAGCGCTCCACGGTCGCGCCGATGTCGTGCAGCTTCCAGTCCAGGAACACCGACTTGCCCTGGGTCTTGAGCTCGCGCGCCAGGCCCATGCCGTCGGTGGCTAGAAGCTCCAGCCCGATCTTGTAGAACGACACCGCGTCGCCCAGCGTCTCGACCATCTGGCGGGCCTCGGCGACGCTGGGCAGGTCGAGCGGCAGGATCAGGCGCGGATCGGCGGACATGGTCAGGCTCCGAGTGTGGCGCGCGCGACCGCATCACCCTAAGAAGGATGCGGATCCGCGCGAATTGAAGGCTAAGCACGTCGAATGAGCCAGGCAGAACTCGCCGTCAACTTCTTCGTCGCGCTGTTCGCCCTG
>NZ_JBFTZS010000238.1:0-7057 GCF_056406675.1 Caulobacter sp. P1_B12_2
CTCTACGCCGAGGGCAAGGTGGGCCGCGAGGAACTGCTGGCCGCCGAGAGCGCCAGCTACCACGGCCCCGGCACCTGCACCTTCTACGGCACGGCCAACACCAACCAGATGCTGATGGAGCTGATGGGCCTGCACCTGCCGGGCTCGGCCTTCGTCCATCCCCACACCCCGCTGCGCACGGCCCTGGTCAAGGAAGCCGCCAAGCGCGTGGCCGCCATCACCCAGAAGGGCAATGACTGGATCCCGATCGGCCGGGTGATCGACGAAAAGGCCGTGGTCAACGGCGTGGTCGGCCTGATGGCCACCGGCGGCTCGACCAACCTGGCCCTGCACCTGGTCGCCATGGCCCACGCGGCCGGGATCATCCTGACCCTGGAAGACCTGGACGACATCTCCAAGAACACGCCGCTGCTGGCCAAGGTCTATCCGAACGGCTCGGCCGACGTGAACCAGTTCCACGCCGCCGGCGGCATCCACTTCGTGGTCAAGGAACTGCTCAAGGCCGGCCTGGCCCACGAGGACGTCCTGACCGTCGCCGGCCCCGGCCTGTCGCGCTACACCCAAGAGCCGATCCTGGTGGACGGCGAGCTGACCTGGCGCGAGGGCGCCGACGAGTCGCTGGACCTCAACATCCTGCGCCCGGCCTCCGACCCGTTCAGCCCGGAAGGCGGCCTCCGCCTGCTGACCGGCAACCTCGGGCGCGGCGTGATCAAGGTTTCGGCCGTGAAGCCCGAGCACCAGGTGATCACCGCTCCGGCGGCCGTGTTCCAGGAACAGGAAGACTTCATCGCCGCCTTCAAGCGCGGCGAACTCGACCGCGACGTGGTGGTGGTGGTCCGCTTCCAGGGGCCGTCGGCCAACGGCATGCCCGAACTGCACAACCTGTCGCCGTCGATCTCGGTGCTTCTGGACCGCGGCTTCAAGGTGGCCCTGGTCACCGACGGCCGGATGTCGGGCGCGTCGGGCAAGACCCCGGCRGCCATCCACCTGACGCCGGAAGCGGCCAAGGGCGGAGCCCTGGCCTATGTCCAGGACGGCGACGTGATCTCTCTGAACGCCCACACGGGCGAACTGAAAATCCTGGTGGACGAGGCGACCTTGCGCGCCCGGACGCCGGCGAAAGTTCCGGCGTTCAAGCCGGGCTACGGGCGGGAACTCTTCGGCCTGATGCGTGCGGGGGTCGGCGCATCCGACCACGGCGCGTCCGTGCTGTTTGCTTAGGAAGAAGACGAAGATGAGCGGCTTGAACTCCATCGGGCTTGGCCTGGTCGGCGACATCGGCGGAACCAACGCACGGTTCGCCCTGGTCGATTTCGATGGCGCCGATCCCAAGCTGATCGAGCCGACCTCGTACAAGGGCGAGGACTACGGCCAGGCCGAGGACGCCGTCGAAGCCTATCTGGACAAGATGGGCGTGCGCCATCCCGACCAGGCGGTGGTGGCCGTCGCGGGTCCGATCGAGCACGGCGCCGTGCAGTTCACCAACAGCGACTGGAAGCTGTCGGAAGACAGCCTGCGCCGCGCGGGGGGCTTCCGCACCGCCAGGCTGATCAACGACTTCACCGCCCAGGCCCTGGCCGCGCCGCGCCTGGCCCCCAAGGACCTGCGCCAGATCGGCCCGTTGCAGACCTCGGGCGAGGGCGACCTGGCGATCCTCGGCCCGGGCACCGGCTTCGGCGCCGCGGGCATGGTGCGTCGCCACGGCGTCGAGACGCCTCTGACCACGGAGGGCGGCCACATCGCCTTCGCGCCGTTCGACGACACCGAGATCGAGATCCTCCGCGCCCTGACCAAGGAGCACGGCCGCTGCTCGATCGAGCGCATCCTGTCGGGTCCCGGCATCGAGGACCTGCACGTCATCCTGGCCAAGATCGAGGGCCGCGAGGCCGAGGCCCTGACCGCCAAGCAGATCACCGAGCACGCCGTGGCCGGGGATGACTGCTGCAAGGTCACCATCGACCGGTTCTGCGCGATCCTCRGCTCGGCGGCCGGCGACCTGGCCCTGGCGCTGGGCGCGCGAGGCGGGGTGTTCATCGCCGGCGGCATCGCGCCGCGCATCGTCGATCTGTTGGAAAAGAGTCAGTTCCGCGAACGATTCGAATCCAAGGGCCGCCTCAGCGACTACACCAAGGACATCCCCACCCACGTGGTGATGAACCCCCACACCGCCCTGATCGGCGCGGCCGTCGCCATGACGCCGGACGGCAAGGCGGCCCTTTCCTAGGGTTTCCACCCGCCGAAGACCCTTTCCGATCGCTCGGGGCGAGATTTCCACTTGAAGTGGGCTCGCCTTGACAAGGCTGTCATGCCTTTATTGCGTCGCTTGTCGATTTCCGACGCTTCGCGAGGCCGGTCTTGAGTTCCAAGGTTACGATCCACGAGGTCGCCCGCATGTCGGGCGTATCGATCAAGACCGTTTCGCGGGTGCTGAACCGCGAGCCGAACGTGAAGAACGACACCCGCGTCCGGGTGCAGGAAGCCGTCGCGGCCCTGAACTATCGGCCCAACATCTCGGCCCGCAGCCTGGCGGGGTCTAAGGCCTATCTGATCGGCGTCTTCTTCGACAACCCAAGCCCCGCCTATGTCACCGACGTGCAGCTGGGCGCCATCGCGCGCTGCCGCGAGGAGGGCTACCACCTGATCGTCGAGCCGCTGGACTCGACCGGCGACGTGGCCGCCCAGGTCGAGCCGATGCTGCACACCCTGCGCATGGACGGCGTGATCCTGACGCCGCCGGTCTGCGACAACGTCGCGGTGCTGGACGTGCTGGAAGCCGAGGGCGTGCCCTATGTGCGGCTGTCGCCCGACCAGGACCTGGACCGCTCGGCCCACGTGCGCATGGACGACGTCCGCGCCGCCTACGAGATGACCGCCCACCTGATCAGCCTGGGCCACACCGACATCGGCTTCATCAAGGGCCACCCCGAGCACGGCGCCTCGCACCTGCGCTACGAGGGCTATGCGGCGGCGATGAAGGAGCACGGCCACGCCGTGCGCGAGGAGCATGTGGAACAGGGCTGGTTCTCGTTCCGCTCCGGCTTCGAGGCGGCCGAGCGACTGCTGAACCGCCCCGATCGCCCGACGGCGATCTTCGCCTCCAACGACGACATGGCCCTGGGCGTGATGGCGGTGGCCAATCGCCTGCGCCTGGAAGTGCCCCAGACCCTGTCGGTGGCCGGCTTCGACGACACGCCCGGCGCCAAGGTCGTCTGGCCGCAACTGACCACCGTGCGCCAGCCGATCCAGGCCATGGCCGCCGCGGCCGCCGACCTGCTGCTGACCGGCGCGACCCGGGCCGAGGGCGACGCGCCCCCGCCTTCACGCCTGCTGGACTTCGAGCTGGTGGTCCGGGAATCCACTGGCCCGGTGGGATAACCCTGACTCGAGCGTCGGATTCTCCAAGCCGATCGCACCCCATATTTTCTTATGGAGGTGGAAAGCCTTCGGCGTTGACGCTAAGTCAGCGATGGCGAATCCGGACTCGGAGCGCTAGACAACGTTGTCAGGTGCGAAATTCGAGAATGACGTTCGCCCAAAGCAAATCCTTTCCGCTCTGCGGTATTTCTTGCCGCATTGCAGCATTTTCTAGCCTCTCCGGAGCAGGTTCATGATCCGCGCGCGCCGCTCCCGCATTGTCGCCACCGTCGGCCCGGCCAGCAGCTCGCCGGAGATGATCATCACCCTGGCCAAGGCCGGGGCGGACGTCTTCCGCCTGAACTTCAGCCACGGCAGCCACGACAATCACGCCGCCGCCTACAACGCCATCCGCGCGGCCGAGAAGGCCGTCGGGCGCCCGCTCGGCATCCTCGCCGACCTGCAGGGTCCCAAGCTGYGCGTGGGCAAGTTCGCCGACGGTCCGGTGACGCTGAAGGCCGGCCAGGCCTTCCGCTTCGATAACGACCCGACCCCGGGCGACGAGACGCGGGTGCACCTGCCGCACCCCGAGATCCTGGTGGCCATGCGCCCCGGCGCGACCCTGCTGCTGGACGACGGCAAGCTGCGGATGACGGTGACGGACGCCGGCCCCGGCTACGCCAACACCAAGGTCGTCAACGGCGGCAAGCTATCGGAACGCAAGGGCGTGGCCGTGCCGGACGTCGTGATCCCGATGTCGCCCCTGACCCCGAAGGACCGCGAGGACCTGGCCTTCGCCCTGCGCCTGGGCGTCGATTGGATCGCCCTGTCGTTCGTGCAGGCGCCGGAAGACATGGCCGAGCTGCGCCGCATCGTCGAAGGCCGCGCCGCCGTGCTGGCCAAGATCGAAAAGCCCCAGGCCCTGGAATGTCTGGGTGCGATCATGGATCTCTGCGACGGCGTGATGGTCGCGCGTGRCGACCTGGGCGTCGAGATGGCCCCCGAAGAGGTGCCGGTGGCCCAGAAGGTCATCCTGCGCGCCGCCCGCGAGCGCGGCATTCCGGTGATCGTCGCCACCCAGATGCTGGAGTCGATGACCAGCTCGCCGACCCCGACCCGGGCCGAGGCCTCGGACGTGGCCAACGCCGTCTACGAGGGCGCGGACGCGGTCATGCTTTCCGCGGAAAGCGCAGCGGGCGACTATCCCGAAGAGTCCGTGGCCATGATGAACCGCATCATCGAGCGGGTGGAGCGCGATCCGCGCTGGCCCGAGCTGATGCAGGCCGAGCAGCCGCACGACGACGAGGACGCCGACGTCCTGGTGGTCGCCGCCGCCCAGGCCGCCAAGGCCGGCTCGACCAAGTGCCTGGTGGCCTTCACCACCACCGGCGCCACCGCCCGCCGCCTGGCGCGCGAGCGGCCGCTGCAGCCCGTGCTGGCCCTGTCGCCGCAGATCAACGCCGTGCGCCGCATGTGCCTGGTCTGGGGCGTGGAGGCCCGCGTCAGCGGTCAGCCCGACAGCCTGGAAGTAGTCACCTCGGACGCCGTCGCCAAGGCCGTGGACCTGGGCTTGGTCGGTCCGGGCGAGCGCCTGCTGATCGTGGCCGGCACGCCTTTCGGCGCCCCCGGCGCGGCCAACCTGCTGCGCCTGGCCCACGCGCCGTTCCCGACGCGCAAGCGCTAACAAAGCCGGTCATCCCGGCGAAGGTCGGGACCCGGATGGAATGTCCGTGGGGCTGACGCCAAAAGCGCCGGGCCTTTCCAATCATCCTCCCGGCCATGGGATCTGGATCCCGGCCTTCGCCGGGAAGAGCGGATATTTACTCGCTCACCGCTTCGTAGTGCCGCACGTGGGGTTCCTGTTCGATCAGGAACTCGGCGTCGAAGTCGTAGTACTTGGCCTGTTCGAAATCCTCGCCGGCGAAGCGCTTGATCGCCTCCAGGTCGGTCCAGAAGGTCAGCATCTCGAAGTGCGTGACCTCGCCCTCGCGCCGGGTCAGGCACCAGGTGCCGAGGCTCCCCGGCGTGGACTTGTAGTCGGGCAGGGCGACTTCACGCATCAGGGCCAGATAACGGTCGCTCAGCGACGCCGGCACGTGGCCATGCCAATTGCGGACGATCATGCGGGCTTCCTCCCCAACCTGTCGTTGGAGATGGGGAGGCTTCAGCCGAAGGGAAGCGGCAGCAGGCGCTCGTAGCCCTTACGCACGGCGGCGTAGCACTCGCAGGTGATGGCCTCGAGGCCGGCGCGGTCGAGAATGTCGACGACGCCGCGCCGATAGCGGATCAGGCCCTTGGTCTGCAGCGCGCCGGCCACGGCCGTGACCGTGGTGCGCTGGACGCCCAGCATGTCGGCGAGGAATTCCTGGGTCAGGTTGATGGTGTCGCCGTCGATGCGATCGCGGCACGACAGCAGCCAGCGGCAGAAGCGGGCCTCGACCCCGTGCAGGGCGTTGCAGGCCACCGACTGGATCGCATGGCCAAACAGCGCCTCGTTGTGACGGTCGACCAGGTCGCGCAGGGCGGGGCTGCGGGTCCAGGCGTCGTGCAGGGCCGAGGCGCTGATCCGTGAAGCGACGCCGGGGGTCTGGACCAGCGCGCGCACCAGCGACTGGCGCGAGGCCACGGCGGCCATCAGGCCCAGGGCGCCTTCGCGGCCGATCGGCGCCGACTCGATCGCCGCGCCGTTTTCCATCAAGGTCATCAACGAGATGACGCAGTCGTGCGGAAAATAGACGAGCTCGATCTGGTCGCCCGGATCGTACAGGTGGCGACCCTTTTCCAGATCATGCTGGGTGAGATGGGGTGCGATCAGCCCGAAATCCTCGGGCGGCAGGGCGGCGAGCAGGCGATTTTTCAAGGGTACGGCGGTCCCATCGGGCGAATCGACCGACATGCGGTAGAGGTCCGAAGCTATAGGTTGGAAGCCGCTTCAGCGCTGTCGAGTAGTCGACACAAATGCAGGGCGCTGCAGAGTGTTCCGGGGCCGCTATTGGAGATGTCGGGAACCCGACATTACAGGAATAGTTCGCGACCCCGCCGTCATGTGCAGGCCATGCCGCCTCGTGAACATTTATCAGACATATGAGAGGCTGTGTTTCTTCCCTAGAGTGGCGCGGCGATGTCTCGGCACGCTCGGCCTTGAGGATCCAGAGCTCGGCGCGCTCGGCGTCCAGCCGCGGCAAGGGACGGTGCTCCCAGGGTCGGGCTTCTTCCAGATTGTCATCCCGGATCGGCGCGCCGCGCGCCTGTCCGGGATGTCAGTCGATCGGGACTAGAAGCCCGAGAGCTTGGCGTAGCGGTCGCGATGGAACGAGGCCGAGCCGAACAGGGCTTCGGCGACGCGGGCGCGCTTCATGTAGAGGCCGGCGTCATGGACGTCGGTCATGCCGATGCCGCCGTGCATCTGGACCATTTCGTTGGAGGCCAGGTGCAGCACTTCGCTGGCCTTGGCCTTGGCCAGCGACCCCAGGAGGCGTGTGTCTCCGCCGGCGTCGGCCGCTTCCAGGGCGGCCTCGACGCAGGAACGGGTGGTCTCCAGATCGGTGAACAGCTTGGCGGCGCGGTGCTGCAGGGCCTGGAAGGTGCCGATCACCTGGCCGAACTGGGTGCGGGTCTTGATGTAGTCGAGCGTGATCTCGAAGGCGGCGGTGGCGGTGCCCAGCATCTCGGCGGCCAGGCCTGCATAGGCGCGGTCCAGCAC
>NZ_JBFTZS010000239.1:0-7021 GCF_056406675.1 Caulobacter sp. P1_B12_2
GCTCTGGAGCATCTGACCGACGACGAGGCCGAAACCCGGGTGGCGGAGGGTTCGCTATGAGCGATCCGGGCCTCCGCCTCGCCGAGATCTCTCCGGCCAAACGGGCCCTGCTGATGCAGATGTTACGCGCCCGTCGCGAGGCCGTCGGCGCGCCGTCGGCGGAGATCATGACCGTCGCGGACATGCTGGCGGAGGCGGTCCTTCCCCCGGATATCGATCATAGAGGGACGAGGCCCGCCGTCGAACGGGCGAGGACGGTTCTGCTGACCGGCGCCACGGGTTTCATCGGCGCCTATCTGGCGGCGGCCCTGGTCGAGGCCGGGGTCGAGCGCGTGCTATGCCTCGTCCGGGCCGGCGATCCAGCCGAAGCCGAAACGCGCGTGGACGAGGCGCTGGCGGCCTACGATCTTCCGGTCCGTGACTCCAGGATCGGCGTGGTCGTCGGCGACCTGGCCAGCCCACGCCTGGGACTTGACGACCGGACGTTCACGCGGCTGGCCTACGAGGTCGACGCCATCGTCCATTGCGGCGCCCTGGTGAAATGGACCTATCCCTATGCCGCGTTGAAGGCGGCCAATGTGGACGGCACGCTGGAGCTGCTCCGCCTGGCCACCACCGACCGGCTGAAGGCATTCCACCTGATCTCCACCGTCGGGGTGTTCTCGTCCGCCGGCCGTGACGGCGGGGCGGTGCTGGAAACCGAGCCGCTGGAAGCCAGCGGCAGCCTGGCGGTCGGCTACGCCCAGAGCAAATGGGTGGCGGAGAAGCTGGTCCATCTGGCGGCTGAGCGCGGCGTGCCGGTCGGCGTCTATCGTCCCAACACACGACCCGACAGCCGCACAGGCGCCTTCAACATCGCCGACTATCTCAGCCAGATGCTGAGGGGGTGCATAGGGCTGGGACAGGCGCCCGCATTGGACTTCATGATTTCGGGCGCGCCCATCGACCATGTCGCGCGGGCGATCGTGCACGTCGCCCTGGAGCAACCAGCCGATGGCGGGGTGTTTCACCTGGTGGATCCGGCGGGCGTCAACTGGCGCCAGGTCATCGACTGGACGGCCAGCGCCGGCTACCCGCTCGAAGCGGTCGATTTCGTGGACTGGAAGCGGCGTGTGGACGCCGTGCCCGGCGGCTTCGCCCTGGGGCCGTTCTTCACCGAAGGCAAGTTCGACCAGGTCGTGCTGCCACGCTTCGACACCACACGGCTCCAGCAGGCGCTGGTCGGCACGGACATCGCCTGTCCGCCTTATGGCTATGAACAATTCCATCTATCGTTGCAGCATTTCGTGCGGCGCGGGTTTCTGCCGCCGCCGGGGCTGACGCTGGATGAACAAAGACGTCGGTTGGGTCGCGGCGGATGAAAAAGTGTTCTGAACCCAGGGGCGTAACAAGCTAAGATAGTTTTCAAGTTCAACAGCAACCAAGGGATGTTGAAAATGGCTGAGCAAACCGAAACGGTCGATGACGAAGTCACCAAGCTGCGGGCTCGCGTGAAGCGGCTCGAGGCCGAGCGCGACCGGTTGAAGAAGACCGACACCGACGACGATGTGGAGCGCAGGGGCCGGCATGTGGCCGACTCCCTCAATGACGCGCGGCGCTCGAAGGGCGATACGGCGGTTCGGGTGGCGCGCGGCATGACGCTCGCCTCCTTCGAATTCGTCCGCCTGTTCGCGGATTCGATCTCGGCCTTCAGCGAGGAAGTGATCGACCGCAACGAAAGCCGTTCGCGCGGCGGCCGTCGCTCGGTCACCTCGCTGGCGACCCGGCTTCCCGAAGATGTCGCGGACGGTTTCGCCAGCGCGCTGGACCGCTTCAGCGACATCCCGGCGCGGGCGGCCGACCGCTATTCCAAGACCTATCGCCAGGGCGACAACACCGATCGCCACGACGACAAGGACGACGACTAGGTCTCTGACGACAGGGAATGACGGGCGCGGCGGGTCCTTGGCCTGCCGCGCTCGGCTAGCCTATCGCAGAAGCGACAAGAGGCGGTTTCCCAAGAGATCGACCAGCGACTTCGCCTCGCTGTTCACGAAGAAATGGCCGCCGGCGAACTCGGCGTGCTCGAAGTCGGCGCGCGCATGGACGCGCCAGGCTTGAAGATCGTCGGCCGTCGCCGCGTCGTCGTCGCGGCCGCCCAGAACCCAGACCGGACAGTCCACCGCCGCGCCGCCTGCGCCGACATAGGTCTCCAGCATGGTGATGTCAGCGCGCAGCACGCCCAGCACCATGGCCCTCAGGTCGGGATCGGCCAGAACCTCGGCGGGGATCGCCTCAAGCCGAACCAGGCGCGCCAGGAATGCGTCGTCGTCCAGCTTATGGATCTTCGGTCGCGCGGCCAGGCGTTCGGGCGCCGCGCAGCCGGCCAGGAACAGGGCGAGCGGTGTCCGCCCTAGACTCTGCCTGAGCAGGGCCAGCTCGAAGGCCAGGACCGCGCCCATGCTGTGGCCGAAGATGGCGAGCGGAAGGTCCTCCAACCTGGCGAGATCTTCCTGAAGGGCGGCGGCAACGGCCCGCACGTCCGTCGCCGACGGTTCGCGCATCCGCGTGCCGCGGCCGGGCAGTTCGACGGAAACCAGCTCGATCGACGGGGGAAGCAGGGCGGGCCAACCCCGCTGAAGAAACGCGCCGCCGCCGGCGTGCGGCAGGCAGATCAGCCGAACCGCCGCCGGCGTTTCCCGCGGGTAGCGCCACAGGGCGGCGCCCTGGCGGACGGGCGTGCGCGGCGGGGCCACGATCCGCGTCAGAGCTGCGTCATGAACTGCAGCGTCGTCAGGCTGGGCATGAACAGATAGGCGGCGGCGCGGGTGTGGACGAAACGCGGCATGTGCGGGATGCGCTTGCGGTACGGCTCGGCCTGAAGGGTCATGTAGCCTGTCCCGTTGTTGTCGCTGACGAAGGGGTCCTTGGTCGCGAACTCCGCGTTGAAGGTCGGGACGTTGAACCAGGTCTGCTGCACGAATTCGTACTGGCGCTGAATGTCGGCGTTCAGGACGACGAACTGCAGGCCGCGCGGCACGCCATCGTCCTTGAGATCGACAGGCGCCCGCGGCCATTCGGTGTCTTCGGCCGTGATCAACGGATCGCCATACAGCATGGCGCGACGCAGCACGCGGTGGCGGCTAGAGGTGTTCAGTGACGACTGCGGCGTGTCGTTGACCCGAGAGTCGCGGGGGTTGGCGCGCCGGATATGCGAGCCTACCGGGCAGCGGGCGCCGTCCGGATCCAACGCCATGAACTGGAAGTCGTTCTCGTCCGAATACTGGACCGGGTCGATGTCCGGCGACAGGGTGACGGGCGTGCCGCTGGGCCAGCGGCCCAGGAACTTCGAGCCCATCTTCAGCATCTCGGCCTGGTCGTCTTCGGCGGCCTTCTGGATGGCTTGCCAGAAGCTGGCGACGTCCTGTTCCAGCTTGCGATAGACCACATAGGTGCCGTGCTTGCCGAAATCCCGGCAGTCGGGGAGGGCGCCTTCGGGAAATTTCGGCAGGATGTGATGCCGGTCTTCGGAAGCCGGCACGATCGGGCTGGTCGGGTACAGCCCGTAAGCGTTGAGATAGCCCAGGATGAACTCGCCGGTTTCGGCGGCCAGCTGGCCGTCGGCCTTCTGGATGCCGACGCCGGCGATGTTGGGTTGGGACAGGCCGTCGTGGAAGCCGAAGTGCTCCTTGGCCTCTTCGCGCCGATAGCCGTACTCGGTGGCGATGATCGAGACGGCCCCGTCGCTGGCGGCGATCAGTTCGTCCAGAACCTTCTCGAAGTCCTTCAGGTGGCGCGGACCTCGGCTCTGGACGATCAGCATGGCGTGGACCGGCGCGGTGTTGGGACCGCCGAACTCCCAGAACTCAGGCGCGCTGTTGCCCACGTCGCCGGAGACGCTGGCCCTTGCGGCCGCGCCCAGGGTGTAGGGCGGCAGGAAGCTCTCAAGCGTCTTGTGCGACAGCTTCAGGGCCTCGAAACCGGTATAGGTGAAGGCGATGTTGATCGACTGGGGCGGCTTCACCTTCTTCCCGTCGGGGCCCGTGGGCCAGAGCTCGCCCGAGCTGACGGACGGCAGCAATTGCGCCAGCCACTGCCGCGCGCCGACGGCGTCGTGGAATTGCAGGAAGAGATAGGCCGAGCGCTTGAGGTGGCTGTAGGCGCTGACCAGCATGCCCTGAATGTCGGAACGGTCGACTTCCATCGTTTCCATCGTGCGACGCTCCTTCTTTCGGTGCAGGGGGCTTTCGGTCAGCGGGCCTTTGGTCGAGGGGTCAGAGCGCCGTCAGCGTTTCGCGGACCTTGGCGCTCTCGAGCGCCAGGCCGGCCTGCAGCGTCTCGGCGAGGTTGGCGTTGCTGGTGCGGTCGCGGATCAGGTTGAGCACCGTCTCGTTGGGATAGGACTTGAACAGCAGCTGCGGCTCGTACTGGTGATTCAGGATCCACCGCTGGAACGGCAACACGTCGGCCATGCCCCCCTTGGGATAGCCGAAGGTGTTGTTGTAGACGCCATCCAGCGCCCAGATGATCTTGTCGATGAAGTCGCCCATGTAGTTCTGCCAAGAGCCGTCGAACACACTGAGGAAGATCAGGCGCTTGTCGTTGTCGATCAGCACCCAGCGGAAGGAGTGCAGGGTGCCGACGTCGGCGAACTGCCCGGCCGACCAGCCGTACTTGCCGAGGAACTCGTTGACCCAGAACGCCAGGCGCACGCGCCAATAGAGCCAGGGCTTGATGGTGGTGATCGTCACCATCTGGCCGTCTATGGCGGTCAGTTTCTGGGCCCGCGGCGTGAGCGGGTTGTCCTCGAATGAGGTCACTTTCGAATAGTTCTTGGTCTGACCGATCTGGCTGATCGGCTTGACGATCGCCAAGGCCAGCGACATCCAGGCGTTGTGGAAGTCGGCCCGCGTGCGCGCCACGAAGGCCGACAGGTTCGCCCAGAATCCCGGAACGCGCGGCAGACGCGACAGAACGGTCATCACGGACCGAAGGGTCGACCCGCCGGCGTCCAGCAGGGCCTCCAGCTGTTCGCGGACCGCGATCTTGCTCTTGATCGACGCCACGGTTTCATCGCGGAAGGCGATGTAGAAGGCCTGGGTCGGGAAGGCGGTCTTGCGGATGTAGTCGATGAAGCCGTCTTTGCCGGGATAGCCCTCGCAATGGCCCCAGATCTTGTCCAGACCCGGGGTGATCGCCATCTGGTGCGTGAGGTAATCGGTCAGATCGCCATCGAATTCGATGGCAAGCAGCAGTCTCGCGCCTGGCCCGACTTCGTCCTCGACAATCACCCAGCGTGAACAGTGGGTCAGCTTGTCGTTCTTGAGCTGAAGATACTTGTTGTTGCTCTGGTGGGCGTTGATGTCTTCCAGGATTCCCCGAAGGGATTCAACGTGTCCCGACTTGATTTTCACGTACACGGTCAGCGAGTTCATGTCCGTCCTCGAATTTCGACAAACACCTGCACGCCGCATGACGTTCAGCCCGATCCGAGCCTAACCTCGCCTCAAGAGACGCTCAACTAAAAATGGATGCAATGGTTCACAAACTGAAAGGTTGCACTTTTTGCGGGCGCCGGGGTCCTTGACGCCGGGCGAAGGGGTCCTGGGTTTTCGGGTAGGGCGCCCGCAGTGTTCCGCCCGCGAGCGCCGAGCGGGATTGGAAGCTGTTCGGGGCGCGCTTCTTGAACAGGTTCAGGGCGGACTCGATGCCGGCGCTGATCACCACGTCGGCGATCGCCCCGATCAGGATGTTGTCCACCGGGAAGCCCAACTCCTTCAGCGCCGCCTTGACCACCTGACTGGCATAGACCTTCTTCTCGGGACCGCTGGCCGCCCGCAGCCGCTCGGTCATGGCCACCACCTCGAAGAAGGCCTTCACCCCGGCGGTCATCTGCTCTGCGTGCTGGCCGATGAACACCAAGACATCGGTGGCCGGCTTGACCAGGGTGCGCTTGTCGTAAACCAGGCCGGCGTCCTTGACCCGCTGCACCGCGGCCTTCACCTCGGGCGTCAACGGCTCGACATAGTGGAGCCTGGCGTAGATCCAGTTGAGCAGGCGGAAGAAGGGCTGCAGCGCATCGAGCATGATCGCTCCAGCCGCCCGCAAGGCGCCGTCGAGCGACCAGTGGTCGGGCCGGCTGGAATCCCACAGGCCATAGGTCTGGACACTGTCGACCAGGGCGTCGATCACCCAGTCGATGGTCACGTTGATGACCAAGGGGGTGAGGTCGCGCGGCACGCCCGGCAGGCGCAGATCGGCGTCGTTGTAGATCGCGTGCACAGCCGCGCGGACCTGGCCCTTCTTTCGCGACCCATTGCCGTTGGGGTAGCGTTGCTCGGCGGACTGGACCAGGACCTCCATCAGCTCGATCCAGGCGACGACCCCGCGCTCGATGTCCGGCCCATGTTCGGCCAGGTTCTTCAGCGCCGCGCCCAGGCCCTCGGCGACCCCGCCGCTGGCGGCCTCGCGCAGCAGTTCGACCAGCTGATGCACCTCGGCGTCGACGTTTCGCTGCGCCTCGCTGGGTTGCCGCCGCTTGACCCGGCCTATGGCGTCGAACACGAACTGCATGTGCGCTCCCGGTCTAGAGTCGACGCCAGAGGACGGCGCACGCGAGGTAGAGCCCGCCCAGCGCCGCGCCCAGTGGCCATGCCRGCGGCACGCCGAACATCACGGGCAGGTTGGGAATGGTCAGCAGCACCGCGACGCTGACCGCGAGAATGGCCGCCGTCCAAAGCCGCGCGCGCCGGTTCTGAGCCCGGACGACACGGGCCGCGTCGGTGGACTCCACGCGTAGCCGCACGCTGCCGTCGGCGGCGTCGGCCAGGATCTGAGCCAGCTGCGCCGGGCCGTCCTGGGTCAGGGTCAGGGTGTTCAGCAGCAGTTGCTGCAGTCTGTCGCGATCGAACAACTGGTCGAACTTCTCGTCGCGCCGCAGCTCGGCGAAGAACCGGCCGCCCACGTCGCGCAAACCGTTCGGAAGGCCAAGCTCGCTGGCCAGGGTCTCCACGGTGACCAGCGCGCGGTAGAGGGACAGCAC
>NZ_JBFTZS010000240.1:0-6987 GCF_056406675.1 Caulobacter sp. P1_B12_2
CCGCCACCCTGCGCGCCCTGCTCGACGGCAAGCTGGACGAACCTCGCGCCACCCCCTGCGTCGGCCTGGTCGAGCTGGACGCCATCCTCCACGAGCTGCGCGACCTGCCGATCCGCACCCGGCTGGAGCGCCAGCACCCTGACACGCCCGGCCTGTTTCCCCGACTGCTGGGCGAGACCTGGGAGACCCAGCCCGACGTCCTTCGCCACGCCCACGCCGGACTCGACCCCATCACCCTGACAGGACATGCCCGAGCGCGCGGCGCGCCCGGCCTGCCCGCCTTGATCCGTCGCCTGCAAGGCCTGCCGCCCGCCGGCCTTCACGCGACGACGGTGACGATCACGCCGACAGCGGACGGCGAACGCTGGGTCCGCCGGTTCGGGACCCGCGCCTTCGGTTCAACGATCGCGCCGGCTCGCGACGATCCGTGGACGTTCGAAGAGACCGCCGGCGCCCTGACCTTCCGCTTCTCGGTCGCGCCCTATCCGGGCGGCTTCTCGTGGACCTTCGAGGGTTGGCGGCTGGGCCCCATCCCCCTGCCCCGCGCCTGGGCCCCGCGCATCCGCGCCCGGACCTTCAGTCAAGATGGCGCCTATCGCTTTCGCGTTCTGGTCGCTCATCCCTGGCTAGGCGTCATCTTCGGCTATGTCGGCCGGCTCAACTCCGCGCCCCTCACTTGGGACGCGGCGTGACCGTCAGCTTGTAGGGCACGTACAGCGCCAGCTCGAGCGGCCCGGACTGGTACCAGGACAGCGGCAGCTGCAATCCCTCGGCGGTGACCGCGTAGTCGCCCCCGAAGGTCTCGGCCACCTTGCGGGCGTCGTCCGCCACCAGGGCCAGCACCTCGCCGCGATAGCGCTGCGGGCCGATCAGGGTCAGGTTCCAGTCCTGGTTCGGCAGGATCTCGGTGCGCCCCGCCTTGGCGGTCTTCTCGGCGAAGGCGGTGATGCGGCCGGTGGCGGCGTCGAAGGTGTCGGCCGGCGCCACCTTGGTCTTGACCACCAGCAGCGCGACGCTGGTGTCGGGCCTGGCGTCCGCGCGGATCACCGCGTCGAGCATGGTCTCGTCGAAGCGGCCGATCACCTCCGCGCCCTGCAGGCCCAGCTCGACGCCGGCGCCCGGCGCGGCCTTGATCATGTTGCGCAGGGTGGCCTTCAGCTCCTGCTTGCGCTGGGACAGGTCGCGGGTGTCGCAGACGACCCTCACCGTGGAGATCAGGTTGTCGGCGCGCTTGTTGAGCGTCACGAACGGCGTCTTGACCGGGTCGTAGTCGGCCATCCGCGCGCCGGTGACCACCACCTCTTCCAGCCCTGACTGGCGAGCCTGGACCGGAACGGCGAGGAGAGCGAACGCGGTCAGGGCGCACGCGATGGGCAGAGATTTCATGAGATTTCCCCCAACGGACTGTCTTTCCACCGGAGGATGCACGGGTGAGCGGGTCGGGCAATGCTCGCCATCATGACAAGACGGTAAGCTTGGCGCCTCGAACCCGGATGCTAGGGTCGCGCCTTCAAGTTTTCGGAGCGTCGTCCTCATG
Source organism: Caulobacter sp. P1_B12_2 (assembly GCF_056406675.1). Lineage (NCBI taxonomy): Bacteria > Pseudomonadati > Pseudomonadota > Alphaproteobacteria > Caulobacterales > Caulobacteraceae > Caulobacter > Caulobacter sp. P1_B12_2. The sequence continues at coordinate 1,538 of NZ_JBFTZS010000240.1, forward strand.
ATCCGTCCCGCCGCCAAGGCCGCCCTCGTCGCGCTGGCCCTTTCGACCACCGCCCTCTCCCCGCTGGCCCAGGCCCAAACCAAGCCGGCGGCCGCGGCGGCGGGGGTGGCGGTGCCGCCGATCGTCTACAAGCAGCGGACCCTGGCCAACGGCCTGAAGGTCTACACCTCGCGTGACGCCACCACGCCCAATGTGACGGTCCAGGTCTGGTACGGCGTGGGCAGCAAGGACGACCCGAACGGCCGCTCGGGCTTCGCGCACCTGTTCGAGCACCTGATGTTCAAGTCGACGCGCAACATGCCCAACGAGTTCTTCGACCGGCTGACCGAGGACGTCGGCGGCTTCAACAACGCCTCCACCTCCGACGACTTCACCAACTATTACGAGGTGGTGCCCGCCAACCACCTGCAGCGCCTGCTGTGGGCCGAGGCCGACCGTCTGGGCTCGCTGGTCATCGACGAGACGGTGTTCAAGTCCGAGCGTGACGTCGTGAAGGAAGAGCTGCGCCAGCGCGTCCTGGCCAACCCCTACGGCCGGTTCTTCAACGACATCCCCAAGGCCTCGTACGCGGTCCACCCCTACAAGCGCCCGACCATCGGGTCGATCGAGGAGCTGGACGCGGCGACGGTCGACGACGTGCGCGCCTTCCACCAGGCCTATTACCGTCCCGACAACGCCGCCCTGATCGTGGTCGGCAACTATGACGAGGCCCAGCTGGACGCCTGGATAGACCAGTATTTCGGCCCCCTGAAGACCCCCGCCACGCCGATCAAGCCGGTCAGCGTCGTCGAGCCGCCGCGCACCRGCTCCAAGATCGTCACCACCTATGGCCCCAACGTGCCGCTGCCGGCCGTGGCCATGACCTGGCTGGCCCCGACCGCCGCCGATCCCGACGCCCCGGCCCTGTCGGTGCTGGACGCCATCCTGTCGGCCGGCAAGTCGTCGCGGCTGTATGACGCCCTGGTCTACGACCAGAAGATCGCGCAATCGATCTTCTCCTCGGCCCCCAGCAACGCCCAGCCGGGCATCTTCTACGTCGGCGCGATCATGGCCGGCGGCAAGACGGTGCAGCAGGGCGAGGCCTCGCTGAGCGCCCAGGTCGCCAGGCTGCGCACCACCCCGCCCACCGCCGCCGAGCTGGCCGAGGCCAAGGCCGGCCTGCTGGCCGACGCCGTGCGCGGCCGCGAGACCATCGACGGCCGCGGCTTCGCCCTGGGCTACGCCCTGGTCTCCGAAGGCGACGCCGGCCGCGCCAACACCGACCTGGCCGCCCTGCAGGCGGTCACCGCCGCCGACGTCCAGCGGGTGGCCGCCAAGTACCTGGCCGACGACCGCCGCACGACCATCCGCTACCTGGCGGAATCGACCCGGCCGGCCGGCGCCAAGGACCCGTTCGAGGCCCCCAAGCCGACCCCGTCGGTGACCTATAGCGGCCCAGTCACCACCCTGGCCCCGGAGGCTGAGCGCGTCGCCCCGCCGACCCCGAGCGCCCCGGTCTCGCCGGTCCTGCCCACGCCGGTCGAGAAGACCCTGGCCAACGGCCTGCGGGTGATCGTGGCCAAGAGCAGCGACTTGCCGCTGATCACCGCCGATCTGACCGTGAAGGGCGGGGCGGGCTCCGATCCCGTCGGCCTGGCCGGCGTCTCGGCTCTGACCGCCGAACTGCTGACCGAGGGCACCAAGACCCGCACCGCCACCCAGGTGGCCGCCGCCACCGAGGCCCTGGGCGCCGAGCTGGAAGCCGGCTCGGGCTGGGAGGCCTCGTCGCTGACCCTCAGCGTCATCGCCGACAAGGCGTCGCAGGGCCTGGCGATCATGGCCGACGTCGCTCAGAACCCGACCTTCAAGGCCGACGAGCTGGAGCGCGTGAAGGCCGAGGCCCTGGACGGCCTGTCGGTCAGCTTCCAGCGGCCCGGCGCGGTCGCCGGTTTCGTCGTGCCGACCGTGATCTATGCCGGCTCGGGCTTCGGACACGTCGCCGGCGGCACCCCCGGCTCGCTGCCGAAGATCCAGCGCGACGCCCTGGTCAGGACCCACGCGGCCAACTGGCGTCCGGACAACGCGGTCCTGGTGCTGACCGGCGACCTGACGCCCGAGCAGGGCTTCGCCTTGGCGGAAAAGGCGTTCGGCGGCTGGACCCGGCCGGCGGGGCCGCCGCCGGCTCCGGTCAAGGGCCCGACCGGCTACACGGCCAGGAACGTCATCGTCGACCTGCCGGGCACCGGCCAGGCGGCGGTCGTGGTGGCCAAGCCGGCGATCCTGCGCGCCGACCCGCGCTACTATGCCGGCCTGGTGGCCAACGGCGTTCTGGGCGGCGGCTATTCGTCCCGCCTGAACCAGGAGATCCGCATCAAGCGCGGCCTGTCCTACGGCGCCGGCTCCAGCCTGTCGCCGCGCGCGGCGATCGGGGGCTTCTCGACCACCGTCCAGACCAAGAACGAGTCCGCCGCCCAGGTGGTGGGGCTGATCAAGGACGAGCTGACGCGCCTGGCGGCCGAGCCGGCCTCGCCCGGTGAGCTGGCGGCCCGCAAATCGGTGCTGGTCGGCAACTTCGGCCGTGACCTGGGCACCTCGGGCGGGCTGGCCGACATCCTGGGCAACCTGGCCGTCTACGGCGTGCCGCTGGACGAGATCCAGGCCTATACCGGCAAGGTCGAGGCGGTCAGCGCCGCCGACGTCCAGGCCTTCTCCAAGGCCGTGCTCGATCCGGCCCAGACCAGCGTCATCGTGGTCGGCGACGCCAAGGCGATGGGCGACGGCGTCAAGACGGCCCTGCCGGGCGCCGTTCAGATCCCGGTCGACCAGTTGGACCTCGACAGCCCGACGTTGCGAAAGGGCAAGTAGCCCAATCTTGTTGTCATCCCGGGCGAAGCGCGCAGCGCGAAGACCCGGGACCGACGCCTGAGCGCCGCGCTTCCGGCGGTCCCGGATAACGGCTTCGCCGTTTCCGGGATGACAGGCTATTTGGAAGGCAGGGACCGCTTGGCTCAGAGCCCGAGATGACTGACGAAACGCGCAAGTTTGATCCCGCCGCCGAAGCCCAGCTCGCCTCGCCCTCCTATCGGCTGGCGGCGCTGGACCAGGACTTCCTGCTGGGCGACTCGATGCGGGGCGTGCGGTTCCTGCTGGAGTTCGCCAAGGCCGACGAGGCGCTGCGGGCCTGGGGCGTGCGCTCGACCATCGTGGTGTTCGGCAGCGCCCGGGTCCGCGAGGACGGCCCTGGGCGGCAGGCCCAGTGGTACGCGGAGGCCCGGCGCTTTGGCCGCCTCGCCTCCGAGCGCGGCGGGGCGATCCATGCGACGGACGGGGCGCGCGACAACGTCATCGCCACCGGCGGCGGTCCAGGGGTGATGGAGGCGGCCAATCGCGGGGCCTTCGAGGCCGGCGCGCCGTCGGTCGGCTTCAACATCACCCTGCCGCACGAGCAGCAGCCCAACCCCTACGCCACGCCGGACCTGTCATTCCGCTTCCACTACTTCGCCATGCGCAAGATGCACCTGGCGATGCGGGCCAACGCCCTGGTGGTGTTCCCCGGCGGTTTCGGGACCTTCGACGAGCTGTTCGAGATCCTGACCCTGCGTCAGACCGACAAGGCGCCGCGCATCCCCATCGTGCTGTTCGACGAGGCCTATTGGCGCTCGGTGATCAATTTCGACAGCCTGGTCGAGCACGGCATGATCAACCCCGCCGACCTGGAGCTCTTCCGCTTCGCCGAGAGCGCCGAGACGGTGTGGTCAAGCCTGCTGGCCTGCGGCCTCAAGCCCGGCGCGTCGATCGAGCTGGAGCCCGAGCAGGCCCCGCCGACGGAGCCGCCCGTCCCATGAACCGCGTCAGGCCTTGGGCTTCGGCCTGGTAGGCGCCTTCGGAGCCGGCTTGGGCGCGACCACCTTCGGGGCCGGCGCGACAGCCGCCTTCGGAGCCGCCGCCGCCACCGCCGGCTTGGCCAGCAGGTCGCGGATCTCGGTCAGCAGCTTTTCCTGAGGCGTCGGGGCCGGCGGCGCTTCGGGCGCGGGCTCTTCGRCGTCGGCGCGGCGGATCTGGTTGACCAGCTTGACCAGCAGGAACACCACCACCGCCACGATCAGGAACTGGATCACGGTGTTGATGAAGGCGCCGTACTGGATCGCCACCAGCTCGACCGCCGGGGTCGCCGGATCCTCGGGCTTGAGCACCCACTGCAGCTTGGAGAAGTCCAGCCCGCCCGTGACCAGGCCGATCGGCGGCATGATCACCCCGTCGACCAGACTCTTGACGATGCCGTTGAAGGCCGCGCCGATGATCACGCCGACGGCCAGGTCGATGACGTTGCCGCGCGCGATGAACTCGCGAAATTCCTTGACGATGCTCATGCTGAACCTCCTCCGAACAGGTCGAAAGGCTGAGCGTGTTCGGCCTCGCGGGTCAAGCGAGGCCACGGATCGTTCGCGATGGGCTTTGACTATTCGTCGGCGTTCAGGCGGCCGCGCAGTTCCTTGCCGCTCTTGAAAAACGGCACGTGCTTGGCGCGGACGTCGACGGTCTCGCCGGTGCGAGGATTGCGACCGGCGCGGGCCGGGCGCGAACGCACGGACAGGGCGCCGAAGCCGCGGAGCTCCACGCGGCCTCCTTCTTCGAGCGCACCGATCATGCGCTCAAGAATGACGCCGACAACGCGTTCGACGTCCTTCTGGGTCAGGTGCGGATTCTCGTTCGCGAGCCTGGCGATGAGTTCGGACTTGATCATCGATATCCCCGACGCGTCAAAGCGGTCCTGGGGAGGCAGGACCCGGCGCGCGTGCGACCTTTGCCCAAGCAAGCCTGAGTCTTCAAGGGGAAAGCTTGCCTAACGGAAGCTTTGAGTCGGGTGGGCGACAGCACGATATGACCTCAAAGTCCCTTCGGAGCCCGGACGATCTTGGCTTCCGAGGCGGCGTTGCGCAGCTGTCGATTGGTCTCCTCGACCGACGCGAACGGAATTTCGCGGACCTGGCTGGCCGTCGTCCGCTCGAAGCGCGCGACGCCGCCGGACACCACGCTGGTCTGGACGGTCTTGGCGCCGCCGATCACCGCCTCGGCGTTCGGTCCCTTGACGCTAAACCCCTTGCCGGCGTTCGGCAGGACGATTTCGGACAGCATCCGGGAAGAGGTCGGATAGGCCACGGCGTAGGGCGCGTCGCTGTCGGGGCCCGGCTCGCGACGCGGCAGGGCCTTGGCCTGGCCGTCGCCCGTGCCCGGGATCTGGAACTCGCGAACCCCCAGATCGTCGTTCCGTCGCCAATCCAGGGTCGCTTCGCCGGCCAGGATCACGGTCATCGTCCCATCGTCGGCGCGCGACCAGTCGACGGTTTTCAGATCGATCCAGCTGAGGCTGGAGGAGAAGCTCTGCTTGAGCGAACGCTCGACGTCGGCGCGGCTGGCCGCCTCGGTCATCCGTGCGATGGCGCGCCCGCCGTCGCCGCGCAGGATCATGG
>NZ_JBFTZS010000241.1:0-6968 GCF_056406675.1 Caulobacter sp. P1_B12_2
CCCCAGGCCTACCGGGCGCGGTTCGGGGGCTAGACGTCGAGGTGATCCCCGCCACCTCACAAACCAATGACATCCGCTCGCGCCTGCGCAACTAGGTTGAAAAGCTGCAATTTTCGCAAATTGCACTACCATTACGATTCGAGGACCCGACTGCGAAACAGGAATAGTTTTCGGTGAACCTATATACTCGCAAAGACTGGATAGATTTTCGGGAAGCCGTCATCAAATTAGACGACGGTAGATGCACACAATGTCACCGATCACGGTCAGAGACCGTCATATTACAGGTGCATCATAAGCATTATATTCAAGGAAGAAAACCTTGGGATTATAGGTATAATGAATGCGAAACGCTTTGTAAGGGGTGCCACGCAGCGGAACATGGGAAGGTAGCGCCGAAGAGCGGCTGGGAGTGTATCGGCTCCTATGATCTTGAAGATTTATCCGGCAATTGCGACCTATGCGGCGCCAATCTTCGATATCTATACCTTGTGCATCATCCAAAATGGCCCGCAATGGAGGTGGGCACTGACTGCTGCGACCACTTGACCGGAAACACTAGCGCTAGCGAATTTAACGACGATTACGTCAAGAAGCGTGAAAAGAGACGACGTTTCACGTCTTCACCTCGATGGAAAAAGGAAGACGACAACACAATCAGCATTGTACAGGATAGAATCCCGGCCTTAATTTTCAAAAACCAAAATCACTACAAAATATACATCAATGGCATACCAGGAGATAACATATATACCTCCTTAATAGATGCGAAAATTAGATTATTCGAATTTATAGATTCGGGGGAAGCGAAGGAATTTCTCGACGAACGAAGCGGAACCACGAGTTAGTTTTGACGAAGTAGAGCTCCCGCCTAAAACGAGCCGGTCGTGAAATGAGCTTAGTCGGCCCCGGCGAGGTCGGTTCAGAGGCTGACGAAGCGCCGAGCCTAGACGGACTCCAGCGCCGACGCCGACGCCTCCGTCACCGGGAACGGCGCGCCGGGCAGGTAGAGCAGCACGGGGCGGATCTCGTAGACGGCCGTCGGGTTGGCCCTGCGCAGCTCGCGGGCGATGGCGACCGCGGCCTCCTGGGTCTCGGCGTCCACGACATAGAAGCCCAGCAGTTGTTCCTTGGTCTCGGCGAAGGGGCCGTCGGTCACGAAGCCCGCCCCTGGACCGCGCAAGGTCACGCCGCCGCCCGTGTCACCCAGCCGCGCCGCGGGGCCCATGCTGCCGTCGGCGATCAGACGGTSATGAACCTGCAGCAGGTCGCCCATCAGGGCGTCGTCCTCCTCGGCGGTCCAGGCCTGGACCGTCTCTTCCACGTGATAGGCGAGAATGGCGAACAGCATGCGGGTTCCTTGTTGGGTGGAGGGGCACGGACCCTCATAGAACGTCGTTACCGGTTCTTCCAGGCGCCTCTCTGGACTCATGTTCGTTATTTAGCTAAATAACGAACATGAGCAGCGTCTTCAAAGCCCTGTCCGACCCCACCCGCCGGCGCGTCCTCCAACTCCTGCGAGAGCGCGCGATGACGGCCGGCGAGCTGGCGTCTCACTTTGCCTACTCCAAGGCCACGATGTCGGCGCACTTCGCGGTGCTGCGCGAAGCCGACCTGATCGGGGCCGAGAAGCAGGGCACGTCGATCACCTACCGCCTGAAGCTGTCGGTGCTGGAAGACGCCCTGCTCGGCTTCGCCGAATCCTTCGGCATCGGCCTCCAGGTCGAGAATGACGCCCGCAAGGAGAGTTCGAAATGAACGGCAAGACCCAGTTCATCGTGAAGGCGGCCATCGTCGAGATGCCACTCGTCGCGCTCGGCGCCGTCCTGTGGAAGTGGCGCGTCGGCGGGCTGGACTCGCTGGACGCCCTGGAGGCGCGTCGTCTCACGGCCCAGGCCGTGACGATGCTGGCCTATCCCGCCTTGCTGGCGGCGGGCTGGTGGCTGGCGCGCAGGCGGCTGAGCTCGGCGCGCCTGACGCCATCCGCAGAGCATCTTCGCTGGTTCGAGACCGGGATGATCATCGCGGCCCTGATGCTGGCGGCGATCCACGGCTGGACGGCCCGCAACCTGATCATGGACGAGACGCTCGGCCGCCAGGCCATGCTGCGCGGCGTCACCGTCTTCATCGGCGTGTTCACCGCCGTGCAAGGCAATTTCATCGCCAAGGTCGCACCGCCCACCGGCGTCGGCGCGCCTGAGCCCGCCGCCTGGTCACGCACCCTGCTGCGGGTCGGCTGGGGAATGGCCGCTGTCGGCCTGGTGATCGTCGCCTGCGCGGTCTCGCTGCCCGTCCGCATGCTGCTGCCCGTCATGCTGGTGGCCGTGGCGGTGCTGATGATCAACTCCGTCCTTCAGCGCCGACACCTGAAACCTTCGATCAGGAGCCGGTAGGCCGGGCGCCACCCGGCAACAACGTCACCCGTTCGTAACGAACCCGCCGCGAAAAGACCTTGGTCGCGCCGTTGCGAAGCCCGGTTCGGATCCCAATCTCTACTTCGACGCGGACAACCCGGCTTCTCCCCCCGGCCGGCCCCAGCGTCCTAAAGCGCAGCGTCCGTGCCCTCCCCCCCGGCACGGACGCTGTTTGCGTTCAAGGCCGACGATCGTCGGTGAACATTGCCCTGGTAACGCTACCATTCCGCGCTATCCTGCCGCCTGAAACCTTCGTCCCTGGAGAACGAAGGATCACGGGAGCGAAGCGGTCATGCGAGCACTCGCCTATGCCTTGACGATCCTGGCCTTCTGCGGCGCCGCCCGGGCCGCGACGCCGACGCGGCCGCCGATCGTCTCGGTCTCTCACCTGGCGGTCCACGCGGCCGACCCGGCCAGGAGCGAGGCCTTCTACGTCCGTGACCTGGGCGCCGTGAAAGGCCCCGATCCCGAGAACGCCAAGGGCGCGCGCTACTATTTCAGCCCGACCCAGTTCGTCGAGGTGCTGCCCCTTCCGCCCGGCGCGCCGTCGATCGACCGGCTGGACCACGCCGCCTTCAACACCGCCGACGCCGAGGCCCTGCGCGTCTATCTGGCCGCCAAGGGCGTGGCCGTTCCGGCCCGGGTCGAGACCGGCGCCGACGGCGGCCGCTGGTTCGACGTCGCCGATCCCGAGGGCGTGAAGATCCAGTTCGTCCAGCCGCCCGCGACCTTGCCCGCCGTCGCGGTCAATCCGCTGTCCAGCCGCATCATCCACGTCGGCTTCATCGTCCACGACCGCGCCAGGCAGGACGCCTTCTACCGCCAGATCCTAGGCTTCCGACCCTACTGGTTCGGCGGCATGAAGGACGACGCGCCCAGCTGGGTGTCGCTGCAGGTCCCGGACGGCAGCGACTGGCTGGAATACATGATCGTCGGCCCGCCCGACGGCCRGGGTCCGCCGCCCGGCATGAGCCAGGCCACGGCCGGGGTGCTGGACCACTTCTCGCTGGGCGTGCCCGACACCCGCCTGGCCTACACCCTGCTGTGGAACGGCGACCGCCTCGAGGGCCAGACGGAAACGCCCAAGATCGGCCGCGACGCCAAGTGGCAGCTGAACCTGTTCGACCCCGACGGCACGCGGGCCGAGATCATGGAGTTCCACGCCGTCGGCAAACCCTGCTGCTCACCGTTCACCGCCACCGATCCCAAGCCCTAGGGAGGACAGCCCATGCCCATTTCCAGACGCAGCCTGATCGGCGCCGCCGGCGCCACGGCGGCGCTCGCGCCGACGGTCTCGAGTTCACAGGGGGCGGCCATGGCCAACAGCGACAAGATCGGTTTCGCCATCGTCGGCCTGGGCAAGCTGAGCCTGACCCAACTGATCCCAGGCCTGAAGGTCGCCAAGGGCGCAAAACTGGCCGCCGTGGTCAGCGGCGATCCGGCGAAAGCCAAGCGCGTCGCCGCCGAGAACGGCCTGCCGGCCGACGCGGTCTACGGCTATGACGACTACGACCGCATCGCCAAGGATCCGCGCATCGACGTCGTCTACATCGTGCTGCCCAACTCGATGCACGCCGAGCACACGATCCGCGCCTTCAAGGCCGGCAAGCACGTGCTGTGCGAGAAGCCGATGGCGACCACCCTCGCCGACGCCGAGGCGATGATCGCCGCCGCCAAGGCCGCCAAGCGTCAGCTGATGATCGCCTATCGCTGCCACTACGAGCCGCAGAACCTGGACGTCATGCGCCGCCTGCGCGCCAAGTCGATGGGCAAGGTGCGCCAGATCAACACCACCATGGGGCGGCAGGCCGACCTGTCGGATCCCTCCGACGTCTGGCGGCTGGACGGCAAGATGTCAGGCGGCGGGGCCCTGGGCGACATGGGCGTCTACGGGGTCAGCGCCGCCCGCTACCTGCTGAACGAGGAGCCGATCGCCGTCCAGGCCTGGGCCCAGACCGACCGGAACGATCCCCGGTTCAAGGAGACCGAGGACCTGATCAACTGGCAGTTCCGCTTCCCGTCGGGCGTGATCGCCAACGGCTCGACCTCGTTCGCCTATGCCCCGACCATGGCCTTCGAGGTGATCTGCGAGCAGGGCCGGCTGATCGCCGATCCGGCGGCCTTCTACGGCGGCAACCGCCTGACCGTGGTCAAGGGCGGCCAGGCCCAGCCGCCGATCCCGGCCCCGCCCAGCGACCAGTTCGCCCGCGAGATGGACTGGATGGCCGACGTGGTGCGCGGCAAGGCGCCGATGGTCTCGCCGGGCGAGGAGGGCCTGCAGGACATGCGCCTGATGCAGGCGATCCTGGAGTCCGCGAGCAAGGACGGCGCGACGGTGAAGACGGACTGGGGGTATCGGCGGGCGGTGGACCCGGCGGCGGTGGTGGACGTGCCTAAAACCACCTAACCCCTCTTGATCCGCTCATCCCGGCGAATGCCGGGACCCAGATGGAATGGCGGTGTGGCTGACGCCATGAGCGCTGAGTTCATCCAATCAGCCACCCAGCTTTGGGATCTGGGTCCCGGCATTCGCCGGGATGAGCGGTTGTTAGGTGAGGATCTAGCTGCCCCGCAGCAACCGCCACCAGCTGTCCGCCAGCGCGTCCAGCAGCGGTTCCAGCGGGGCCGAGGCTCGCTGCACGACCATCACGTAGGACAGCCGCTCGAACTGAACGAGCTGCAGCAGCATCCGCGTGCGCGCCGCCGGCCGCTCGGCGTCGCTGAACCGCGCCAGATAGTTGGGCATGGCGTCGATGAACAGGTTGATGAAGCGCAGATAGTCGTCGGCCAGGTCGGGGTCGGCGACATTGGCCTCGGTGGCCACGGCCAGCAGGTTGCGGCGCTCGTCGGTCTGCTCGCCCATGCCCTGGGCCAGCCAGGCGCGGACGTCCGCCAGGCTCGGATCGACGATCGCGTCCAGCGCCGCGAACGTGGCCTGGATGTTGGGGACCAACCGGTCGCCGATGGCGTTGGCCACGTCCTCCTTGTTGCGGAAATGCAGGTAGAAGGTGGCGCGGTTGGCGCCGGCCTCGGCGGCGATCTGCTCGATGGTCACGGCCCGGAAGCCGCGCCGGCCGAAGAGCGCGACGGCGGCGTCGATCAGCCGCTCGCGGGTCAGCTGGCGCTGGGCCTCGCGCAGGCCGCCTGTTCTCTCCGTCGCCGCTCTCGCCAAGTTCGCTCTCCTCGTCGCGCCCAGTTTTGCCACGCCGCCGGATTCAACGCCAGTCGATTGACACGACAGGTGTCGTCTGAACTACTCGACGGCGTCACGCGACGCAGTGCGCGGACTTACAGGGAAGACGCGCATGGCCATGCAGCTTGTCAGCGAAACCGCGGTCGACGGGATCGAGGGTCCCGGCGCTCCGACCCTGTTTCCCACCCTGGACGGGGTCGATCTGTCCAACATCACCCAATTCACCCAGGGCCAGCCCTATGGCGACTTCGCCAAGATGCGCGCCCAGGCGCCGGTGATGTGGCACCCCGAGCCCTATGGCGGGCCGGGCTTCTGGGCGGTCACCCGCCACGCCGACATCATGGCCGTCGAGGCCGATCCCCAGACCTTCTCGTCGCGCAAGGGCGGCATACTGATGGCGCACGGCGACCCGCAGAAGCGCCACGCCCTGCTCTATCGCGCCTCGATGGACACCATGATCAATCTCGACGGCGCCGAGCACATCCAGCTGCGCCGCGAGCACATGACCTATTTCACGCCCGCCTATCTGCGCGGCGTCACCGAGGCGGTGCGGGCCGAGGTGAGCCGGCTGCTGGACGAGATGGCCCCGCTGGGCCGCTGTGACCTGGTCGAGGCGTTCTCGTCCAAACTGCCGCTGTTCACCCTGTGCGAGATCCTGGGCGTGCCGCCCGAGGATCGCGGCAAGTTCCTGAAGTGGATGCACTATCTGGAGATGGCCCAGGACCTGGCTCTGAAGCAGGCCCTGGCCCCGATCACCCCGACGCTGGAGCTGATGCAGTTCGTCCAGGACTTCAACACCAACGTCGAGGAGATGTTCGAGTACGGCCGCACCATGCTGCACAAGCGGCGGCTGGAGCCTCAAGCCGATCTGATGAGCGCCATCGCCCGCGCCGAGGTCGACGGGACCCTGCTCAGCGACGAATATCTGGACGGCTCGTGGCTGCTGATCGTCTTCGCCGGCAACGACACGACGCGAAACACCCTGTCGGGCACGATGAAGCTGCTGACCGAGTTCCCCGACCAGAAGGCCCGGCTGATCGCCGATCCGTCGCTGATGGGCGGGGCGGTCAACGAGTTCATCCGCATGGTCAGCCCGGTGATCTACATGCGCCGCACCGCCACCCGCGACGCCGAGATCGCCGGCCAGGCGGTCCGCGAGGGCGAGAAGGTGGTCATGTACTACGGCGCGGCCAACCGCGACGAGGCGGTGTTCGCCGAACCCGACCAGTTGGACATCACCCGCCCCAACGCCGACAAGCACATCGCCTTCGGCTACGGCCCGCATGTCTGCATCGGCAAGCGGGTGGCGCAGATCCAGCTGGAGGAGGCCTACCGCCAGATCCTGGGCCGCTTCCCCGACA
>NZ_JBFTZS010000242.1:0-6915 GCF_056406675.1 Caulobacter sp. P1_B12_2
GCCCTTGGCGGTGATGGATCCGCCAAGGGCCTTTCGTCAGCTAGCCCAGCACGAACACCGGGCCCCAAGCCACCTGATACTTCCGCGCGCCGGTCGACAGGTGCGGGCGCAGCTGCCAGGCGCCCGGCGGCAGGGTCTGGGCGCCCGGGGCCTCGACATAGGTCTCCACCAGCGCCTCGGCGCCGGGTTCCGACACCGAAAACTGGTCTATGCGCGGGACGGCGTTCGACAGGGCCGAGGCGATGGCGGCGACCGACGCCACCCGCAGCGGTGCGGGGACGGCCAGGCGGGCCGAGACCTCGGCATAGGCGCCGACCGCGATCACCTCGCGACCCTGGCGCATCACGCCGTAGCCGACATGGGTGAAGCCCGGCGCCAGCAGGTTGGCGCGGTGGCCGGGGCTGGTCTTCCACTGGCCCATGATCTGCTCGGACCGCACCGCGCCGTCGGCGTTCAGGCGCTCGGCGATGTTCTCGGCCGGGGCGCCGATCAGGTCGCGGGCCAGCAGGCCAACGCGAGCGGCGGGACCGAAGCCTTCGCGGGTCATGTGGTCGAAGACACCGGTGCGCGCGATGTCGGCGGCATGAGCGCGGGCGGCCAGGGTCAGGCCGGGATCGGGCGCCAATTCCGACAGCCCCCGTCCGCGCCGGAAGATGTCGCCCAGGTCGTGCAGGTCGGTCTCGAAATCGGCATCGAAATCGCCTCGGCTTTCGGCCAATTGGCGGCGCAGGCGGCGGTCATAGGCCAGCCAGGGGTCGCTGGTGGCGGCCCTCGTTGGGTTGGGGGCGAGGCCGGGCAGAACCAGGGCCGAGGCGGTGGCGGTGATCAAAGTGCGGCGGTCCAGGGTGATCATGGTCCTCAAGGCGGTTGACAGCGTCCCGTTTCGGCAAGTTCTAAGGGGCCATGAGACCCRTACGTTCCATCTGGCTGGCCGGACCCGAGCCCTGGCTCCCCGACGCATCCCTTCAGGCCGCGCGCCAACGCGCGCTCTGTGAAGACAACGGCTTCACCGGCCTGACCGCTCCCGCCATCGTCGAAACCCAGCCTGACAATGTCGAGATCCAGGCCCGCGAACTCTACGCCGAGAGAATGGCCAAGCTGCGGCAGGCCGACGCCGGGATCATCAATCTGACGCCGTTCCGTGGTCCGTCCTGCGCCAGCGCCGCCGCCTTCGAGGCCGGGGTGCTGGCCGGGCTGGGCCGGCCGATCATGGCCTATGTCAATGTGGCCGACGAGAGCGAGGCCGAATATGTCGACCGGGTCGAGGTGCATGTCGGCGCCCAGCGCGACGAGCACGGCGTCTGGCGCGACGGCGACGGCTGCGTGGTCGAGGACTTCGGCCTGCCCGAGACGGTGATGCTGTGGGCCGAGGCCCGGCGGCTGTTCGTGATCATCACCGACGATCCGCTCCACGACCTGACCGGGCTGGAGATGTGCCTGGAGGCGCTGGCGCTCTACGCGGAGTAGGGGGAGGCCCACGCACTTGCCCCCACCTGGCGGCTTCGCCGCCTGTCCGCCCCCCATGGGGGGCGGAGGACGCCGCGCGCGCCGCTCCTCTTCCCCCTATGGGGGAAGACGATCGCGAAGCGATCCGTAGGGGGCAAGTGCGTGAGGTGAACCGAGCGAGCGCTACCCCGCCGCCAGGGCCGCCCGCGCCGCTTTCGCCGCCGCCACCATGTTGACCAAGGCCGGCCGCACCTCGTCCCATTTGCGGGTCTTCAGGCCGCAGTCGGGATTGACCCACAGCTGGCCGGGCGACAGCCGTGCGCCGGCGCTGGCCAGCAGGGCGATCATCTCCTCGGGGCCCGGCACGCGGGGCGCATGGATGTCGTAGACGCCGGGCCCTATCTCGGCCGGATAGGCATAGGCCTCGAAGGCGTCCAGCAGCTCCATCTTCGAGCGGGCGGTCTCGATGGAGATGACGTCGGCGTCCATCGCCCCGATCGCGGCGATGATGTCGTTGAACTCCGAATAGCACATGTGGGTGTGGATCTGGGTGTCGTCGCGGACGCCCGAGGCCGTCAGGCGGAAGGCCTCGACCGCCCAGTCCAGATAGGCCTGGCGGTCGGCGCGGCGCAGGGGCAGGCCCTCGCGCAGGGCCGCCTCGTCGATCTGGATGATCTTGGCCCCGGCCGCCTCCAGGTCGACCACCTCGTCGCGGATCGCCACGGCGATCTGGCGGCAGGTCTGGCTGCGCGGGATGTCGTCGCGCACAAACGACCACTGCAGGATGGTGACCGGGCCGGTCAGCATGCCCTTCATCGGCCGGTCGGTCAGCGACTGGGCGTAGCGCCACCACGCCACCGTCATGGCTCTGGGCCGCGACACGTCGCCGAAGATGATCGGCGGCCGCACGCAGCGCGAGCCGTACGACTGCACCCAGGCATGCTTGGTGAACACGAAGCCCGAGAGCTGCTCGCCGAAATACTGCACCATGTCGTTGCGCTCGAACTCGCCGTGCACCAGCACGTCGAGGTCGATCTCCTCCTGCCAGGCCACCGCGGCGGCCGTCTCCTCGCGCAGGAAGACCTGGTAGTCGGCGTCGGCCAGGGCGCCCTTGGCGTGGGCCGAGCGGGCCTTGCGCACGGCGCTGGTCTGGGGGAACGAGCCGATCGTCGTGGTCGGCAGGGGCGGCAGGTTCAGGCTGGCCCGCTGCAGGACGATGCGCTGGCCGAACGGCGCGGCGCGTCGGGCGTCGTCGGGCGTCGCCGCCGCCAGCCGGGCCTGGACGGCCGGATCGTGGATGCGAGGCGAGGCTCGTCGTGCCGCGGCGGCCTGGGATGCGGCCTCCAGGGCCGGCCGAACGGCGTCGCGACCCTCGTTCAGCGCCCTGGCCAGGACGGTCAGCTCCTCGATCTTCTGAACGGCGAACGCCAGCCATTGGCGGACCTCCGGATCCAGGCCCGTTTCCAGCTCCCGGTCGATCGGCGTGTGCAGCAGCGAACACGACGGCGCCAGGATGACGCGGTCGCCGCCGCGCTTGGAGACGATCGGGTCCAGACGGTCGAGCAGAGCCTCCAGATCGGCCCGCCAGACGTTGCGGCCGTCGATCACACCCAGCGACAGCACCAGGCCTTCACGGGCGGCCGAGAGCACCGCGTCCAGCTGTTCAGGCGCACGGGCCAGGTCGACGTGCAGGCCGTCGACCGGCAGGTTGGCGGCGGTCGACAGGTTGTCGCCATAGGCCCCGAAATAGCTGGTCAGCATGATGCGCAAGCCGGGCGTGGCGTGGGTCAGCAGGCCATAGGCCCGGCGCAGCTCGCCGCGCTCGAAGTCGGTCAGGTCCAGGGCCAGGCAGGGCTCGTCGATCTGCACCCAGTCGGCCCCGGCGGCCGCCAGGCGCCGCAGCACCTCGACATAGACCGGGATCAGCGACGACAGCAGCGATAGGGTCGAGAAGCCCGGATCGCGGGTCTTGGCGAGCTTGAGGAAGGTGACGGGGCCCAGCAGCACCGGCCGGGTGCGGATCCCAAGGGCCTTGGCCTCCAGGAACTCGTCGATCGGCTTGGTGGAAGCCAGGGTGAAGACCTGGCCGCGCGACAGCTCGGGCGTCAGGTAGTGATAGTTGGTGTCGAACCACTTGGTCATCTCCATGGCCGGCAGACCCGCGCCGCTGGCGTGACGGTGGCCGTGCTCGCAGACCTGCGCCTCGTCCTGGGTCCCGCGCGCCATGGCGAAATAGGCCGCGGTGTCGACCGGTCCGCCGGTCCAGCCGTAGGTCGCCGGGATGGCGCCGACCATCACGCTGGCGTCCAGCACGTGGTCGTAGAGCGAGAAGTCGTTGCTGGGCACGTGATCCACGCCCAGCGCCTTCTGACGGATCCAGGCCTTGGCGCGCAGGTCGGCGGCCGTGGACAGCAGGGAAGGGGCGTCGATCTTGCCGGCCCAATGGTCCTCGAGCGCGAGCTTCAGCTCGCGGCGCGGGCCGATGCGGGGAAAGCCCAGGGTGGCGACGGTGACGGTCATTTCAAAAAGCCTCTGCCGGTGATGTGACGGAGGCTGGTCGGGACGCGCGCAGGGGATCGCGCACGGACATGCGTGTCCGGTCGCGCCTTGCCAGCGACCAGACCGGGCACCCCGCCGGAGGACGTTATCTGTCGGGGCAGGTCTCCTGGCTCACGGGTCAGCGCCCCTGTCCTGGCCTTCCCGACACGCCACCGATCCAGCTCGGCGCGTCAGTGACACGTAACGGACAGCGGCTCGCCGCTCACAGTTGCGGGGGCAGCGCCGGATTCGGGTTTTCAGGCCCTCACCGACTTCCCTCTTAGCTCCGGACGCGCGAACGCCCGCAGACCACGACGAGCGTAGAGAGCGCGCGTTCCAGTCGACCGTCAAGAGGGATATAAAGATATCCTTATATGATTTTCACCAGCCGAGCGCCGCGTCGCCGCGCAGGATGGCTTCGGCCGCCGGCGAATGGCCCGCCCCCTCGCGCTCGTGCAGCACCAGGGGCGGCAGCAGGACCAGCGGGGCCTTGCCGGTCTTGATGGCCCGCACGATCACCCGCTTGGCCGGGGCGTCAGCGAAGGGCGAGACGGGGCGAATCCTGAACGAGCCGGCCTTGGGGGCCAGCAGCGCGAGGATGTCGGCCAGACGGTCGGCGCGGTGGATCAGGGTGATGGTCCCGCCTTCGCGCACCGCTTTCAGACAAAAGGCCGTCCAAGCCGCCAGGCCGCCGTCGGCCATCCAGGCGCCGGACTTCTCCGGCGCGGGCGCGCGCAGGGCGGCGGGATCGTCGAAAAACGGCGGATTGCTGATGATCGCGTCGAACACTGGCAGGTCCAGGGCGCGAAAGCCGCGCTCAACGTCGCCGGAGACGATCTCGACGCGATCCTGGAGGGCGTTGAGCGCCGTATTGCCCCGCGCCAGCTCGGCGGCGGTGGGATCGCGCTCCAATCCGACGAATCGGGCGCCCGGACGGCGGGCCGCCGCGGCCAGCAGCGCGCCGCCGACACCGCAGCCGGCCTCGATTACCCGGTCGTCCAGATCGGCGTCGCAGGCGGCCGCCAGCAGAGCCGCGTCCATGCCCGCCCGGTAGCCCGCGACGGGCTGGCGCAGCCTCACGCGGCCGTTCAGGACGGTGTCCTCGGTGACGCCCGAAGGCTTCGCGGACGCGGGTATCTCGTTCGGCAACGTTTCAAGCCTTGTGCTCGCCTTGACCCTGACCTATCCCGCCACCATTGTCGCTCGCAACGGCTGATCAAGCCCAAGGGACGCGAGGCGCACGCCGACCGCCGGCGGGCGTCAGCAGGGAGAGTATGGTTTTGGACGCAGCTGCAGCGACCCTCGCCCGCGAGCCGGGATCGGTGGATCGTCTCGTGCGGCTGGCCGCCGCCGACATGGCCGGGGTCGATGCTCTGATCACCGCGCGCATGCAAAGCGAAGTGCCGGTCATCCCCGCCCTGGCCGAGCACCTGATCGCCGCGGGCGGCAAGCGCCTGCGTCCGCTGCTGACCGTGGCCGCCGCGCGCCTGGCCGGGTCAGACAACGACACCTGCCTGAAGCTGGCCGCCGCCGTCGAGTTCATCCACACCGCCACCCTGCTGCACGACGACGTGGTCGACGGCAGCCAGCTGCGGCGCGGCAAGGTCGCGGCCCACCTGATCTGGGGCGCGGCGCAAAGCGTGCTGGTCGGCGACTTCCTGTTCGCCCGGGCCTTCGAGCTGATGGTCGAGACCAACTCGATGAAGGCGCTGGAGATCCTGGCCAAGGCCAGCCGCGTCATCGCCGAGGGCGAGGTGCTGCAGCTCACCCGCAGCCACGACCTGAACCTGTCCCAGGCGCTGTACCTGGAAATCATCGCCGCCAAGACCGCCGAGCTGTTCGCCGCGGCCTCGGAAGCCGGCGGCGTCTCGGCTGGCGTTTCGCTCGCCCAGTCGGACGCCCTGCGCGCCTACGGCATGAACCTGGGCCTCGCCTTCCAACTGGCCGACGACGCCCTCGACTACGGCGGCACCACCGAGGCCCTGGGCAAGAACGCCGGCGACGACTTCCGCGAAGGCAAGGCGACCTTGCCGCTGCTGCTGGCCATCGCCCGCTCTGGCCCCCGTGAGGCCGAGTTCTGGGAGCGGGCCATCGGCCGTCGCGAACAGACCGAAGCCGACTTCCGCCGGGCCCGCGAACTGATCGTCGGCACCGGCTCGCTGGAAGCCACGCTGGACCTCGCCGCCAACTATGCCGACAAGGCCAAGGCGGCGCTGTCGGACTTCCCGGCCAACGACTGGCGCACCAGTCTCGAGAGCCTGGCCGACTTCGCGGTCAGCCGGCGAACCTGACATGACCTGGGCGGGGGGAAACAGGACCAGCAACATGCTTCCGCTGCCGCCGGAAGGTCCGCTGCCGTCCCTGAACACCGTCCTGAAGGCCACCCCTGAGAACCCCAGCGGCGACCCGCACGGCCACGCCCACCAGGCGGGCGAGGCGGCCGGTCAGGTGATCGGCGGCGGTCTGGGCGTTCTGGTCGGGTTCGGTATCCTGCTGTTGATGTTCGGACCGGTGCTGTGGGCCCCGCTGTGGGCGGCGTTCTCGGCCGCCGTGCGGGTCAAGGCCTTGGCGCATAACGGCTGGCTGACGGCCGGCGCGGCGATCGCCGCCGGCTTGGCCGTGGCCTTCATCCAGTTCCTGCTGCTGGTCCAGAAGAGCCCGCTGCTGCGCTATCCGGCCGTGCTGCTGTTCTCGCTGGCGTGGGTGGGCGGGCTTTGGCTGGAGCTGACCGCCCCACCGCACAATTGGCTGGTCCCGCCGCCCTGGCATGCGCCAGGGCCCTGGGCGATGGGCCTCGTCGGCCTCGGCACGGTGATCTATGCCGGCCTCTACCTGCTGATCCTCACGCGCTTCGGCAAGGGCCGGTGGGCGCGCAAGTGGCAGCTGATCAAGTAGGCTGAAGCGTCCTGCGTCCTTCGAGGCCCGCTATCG
>NZ_JBFTZS010000243.1:0-12787 GCF_056406675.1 Caulobacter sp. P1_B12_2
GACCCCTACAACAGCTTCTGGCGCTCGGCGATGGACCACATCGAGCAGAGCGAGGGCAAGGAAGACGCCGCCAAGATCGACGTCGACTATCGCTTCGCCGAAAACAGCTGGCTGGACTCCGCGCGGGTCGGCGTCCGCTGGTCCGAACGCGATCAGACCACGCGCTTCTCGGCCTATAACTGGGGCGTGCTGAGCGAGATCTGGGGCGGCGGCGGTCCGGTCTGGCTCAGCGATCCAGTCAACGGTTCGCCGACGACGGCGGGCGGCTCCTCGACCGCCGCGCAGTCGGTGCTCTATCCGTTCACCGACTTCATGCGCGGCCAGGTTCCGGCTCCGACCGGGCTGGATGCGCGGCCGTTCTACGGCGACAACATCGCCGAGAACTACGCGGCCTATTCGGCCTTCGGCCTTGCGGTCGGCGACGAATGGCGGGCGCGCAACGGCGCCAACGGCTGCCCGCAGAACTGGGTGCCCTTGGCCCAGCGCTGCGACGTGGTGGCGGGAACGCCGTTCCGGCCGGGCGAGATCAACCCGATCAACGAGACGACCAAGTCGGCCTACGTCATGCTGCGCTTCAAGCATGAGTTCGACGGCGACGTCCGTGTCACCGGCAATGTCGGCCTGCGCTACACCAAGATGGATCGGGAAGCCTCAGGCTTCCTCGTCTATTCGCTGGCGGCCCCGTCGTCGGACGCGGATTGTCAGCTGGCGATCGATCGGTTCAACGGCGGAACCTCGACGACGCCGCCCACGGACTTCTGCCGCCTGACGCCCGCGGCTCGCCAGTCGGCCCGCAACTTCGCGAACGGCTCCACCACGCCTCGCGTGGCCAACGTCTCGCAGGATCACTGGCTGCCGAGCGTCAACATCAAGGTCGCTCTGCCCAACGCCCTGCAGCTTCGGTTCGCGGCCTCCAAGACCATCACGCCGCCGGACCTGGGCCTGACCCGCAACTACTACAACGTCGCCCTGGATCTGACCGACACGGGCATCAGCGGTCCGGCCAACAACGTGGTCAGCGGCAACGTCACGGTCGGCAATCCGTACCTCAAGCCGACCCAGTCCCTGAACTTCGACGCGTCGGCCGAATGGTACTTCGCGCCGGTCGGTTCAGTGACCTTGGCCCTGTTCTACAAGGAGCTGAAGGACGTCGCGACCAACACCACCGCGCGGATCCCGTTCACCAACAACGGGTCGACCTATGACGTCGCGGTGACCACGCCGGGCAACTCCGACGTCAAGGCCAAGGTCAAGGGCTTCGAAGTCGCCTACCAGCAGTTCTACGACTTCCTGCCCAAGCCCTTCGACGGGTTCGGCATCAACGCCAACTACAGCTACATCGACAGCAGCGGCGTGCCGCAAAGCACGTTGTCGGCGACCGATCCGGACGTCGCGGCGGGCCGGGTCGCGACCATCGACACCAGCCTCCTGCCTCTGCAGGGCCTGTCCAAGCACAACGTCAACTTCGCGGGCATCTACGAGAAGGGTCCGATCTCGGCTCGCCTCGCCTACAACTGGCGTTCGGACTTCCTGCTGACGGTCCGCGACGTGATCGTGCCCTACGCGCCGATCATGAACGAGGCCACCGGCCAGCTGGATGGCTCGCTGTTCTACACCGTCAGCCCGAAGGTGAAGATCGGCGTGCAGGGCGTGAACCTGACCAACGAGGTCACCAAGACCACGCAGGTCCTGAACAACCAGCTGCTCAAGGCTGGACGGTCGTGGTTCATGAACGACCGGCGCTACACCTTCGTGCTGCGCGCCAGCTTCTAGATCCCAAGGCGCCCCGGTCGGACATCGTCCGGCCGGGGCGTGCTGGGCGCCTATCCTTCGACCATCGCGGACGAGGGCTCTTCTACCCCAAACTCGCCGCGCGACGTCCTCGACGTCGCGCGGTGTTCTTGAGAGGGCTTCATCGTGGCGTTACGTCTTTCTCCCTTCTCCCGGCGTGGTTTCATGGGGCTGGGAGGCGCCGCCGCTGTCGCCGGCGCGGTTCCGGGCCTGGCCCAGGCTGCGGGACCCTCACTCGCCGCCTTGGCCAAGGCCAAGGGCGTACGGTTCGGCAGCGCGGTCGGCGCGGGCAAGGCCGGCTCTCTGACTGGCACGCTGGAGGATCCCCGCTACCGTCAGGTGCTGATCGACGAATGCGGCGTGCTGGTCCCCGAGAACGAACTGAAGTGGTACGTCCTGCGGCCCGACGCCCAGACCTTCGACTTCGAGCGCGCCGATCGCATCGCCGCCTTCGCCAAGGCCCACGACATCGCCCTGCGCGGCCACACCCTGCTGTGGCATCATCCGAAGTGGTTTCCCGCCTGGCTCAACACCTACGACTTCGGCAAGGGCCCCGCCGCGGCGGCCAACGCCGAGGCCATGCTGGTCAACCACATCACCAAGGTGGTGGCGCACTATCCGCAGATCGACTCCTGGGACGTGGTCAATGAGACGATCGATCCCAAGGACGGTTCGATCCGCAGCACCGTCTTTTCCGACGCCATGGGCCAGGAGCAGACCCTGGACGTCGCCTTCCACGCCGCCCGCGCCGCCGCGCCCAAGGCCCGGCTGGTCTATAACGACTACATGGGCTGGGAGGCCGGCAACGAGGCGCACCGCGCCGGGGTGCTGAGGCTGCTGGAGGGCTTCCGCAAGCGCGGGACGCCGGTCGACGCCCTGGGTGTCCAGAGCCACCTGGGCACCGAGGATCCGGCCGCGCCCGGCAGCCTGGGGCGGCCGCAGGAAAAGGCGTGGCGCGCCTTCATCGATGAGGCGACCGGCATGGGCTACGACCTGCTGATCACCGAGTTCGACGTCAACGACCGGGACCTGCCGGGCGACATCGCCACCCGCGACACGGCCGGGGCGGCCGTCGCCAAGGCCTTTCTCGACCTGATGCTGGACTACCGCCAGACCAAGGAGGTGCTGGCCTGGGGCATGGTCGACAAATATTCGTGGCTGCAGAACTTCACGCCCCGCAAGGACGGCCTGCCCAAGCGCGCGACGCTCTATGACGACGCCTACAGGCCCAAGCCGATGCGCGAGGCGGTGGCGGTGGCCTTCCGGGCCGCGCCGGTGCGAACGTGAAGCGCTGGGCGTCGGCGATAGTCGGCGCGGCGCTGATCGCCCTTGCCGGCGGCCTGGCCCACGCCCAGACGACGCCCGTCGCCCCGGCGGCCCTGACCGCCGAGCAGGATCACCGTCTGATGCTCGACCGCCTGGGGATCAAGGCCCTGCGGCCCGGCGTCGACGGCTACAATTCCGCCGCGCCCAACTTCGTCAATCAGGACGAGGCCAAGGCCGGACCGTTCAGCCTGCTGCCCGATCCGCTGGCGTTCCCGGACGGCCGTCCGGTCGCGACGCCGGACGACTGGTGGCAGCGCCGCCGCCCCGAGCTGGTCCAGCTGTTCTCGCGCGAGGCGCACGGCCGCGTGCCCAAGCATACGCCGGCGGTCCGCTGGCGGGTGGTCAGCGAGAAGCATGAGGTCCGGGGCGGCGTCGCGGTGCTCGAACGGCGGCTGGCCGGCGATCTGGACAACCGCGCCTGGCCCGCCGTCACGGTCAGCCTCGACCTGCTGCTGGTCACCCCGGAAGGGAAGGGCAAACGCCCGCTGATCCTGGAGTTCGGCTTCCCCGACGGCGCGCCCTGGATGAAGGGCCGCCCCGCGCCGCCCGGACCGGACTGGCGCGACCTAGTCCTGGCCCGGGGCTGGGGCTACGCGATCCTCGACCCGACCAGCGTCCAGCCCGACAACGGCGCGGGGTTGAGCCGAGGCGTCATCGGCCTGGTCAATCACGGCCGCCCGCGCGCGTCGGACGACTGGGGCGCGCTGCGGGCGTGGGCCTGGGGCGCCAGTCGGGTGCTGGACTTGCTGGCCACCGACCCGGCCGTCGACGAGCGCCGCGTGGCGATCGAGGGCCTGTCGCGCTACGGCAAGGCGGCGCTGGTGACCATGGCCTACGACCAGCGTTTCGCGGCCGGCCTGATCGCCTCGTCGGGCGAGGGCGGCGCCAAGCTGCACCGGCGCAAGCGCGGCGAGCAACTGGAGAATCTGGCGGCCAGCGGCGAGTACCACTGGATGGCCGGCAACTTCCTGCGCTACGCGGGGCCGCTGACCGTCGATGACCTGCCGGTCGACGCTCATGAGCTGATCGCCCTGTGCGCGCCCCGTCCGCTGTTCATCAGCGTCGGCAACGACCAGGCGGACGGCTGGGTGGATTCGCGCGGCATGTTCATGGCCGCCGTCGCCGCCGGACCGGTCTACCGCCTGCTGGGCGCCCGCGACCTGGGCGCCACGACCTTTCCCGAGCCCCTGACCTTGGTGGCCGACGGCGAGCTGGCGTTCCGGCAGCACGAGGCCGGTCACACGCCGGGTCCGAACTGGCCCTACTTTCTCGACTTCGCTTCGCGCTATCTTGAGCGTTCGTAAGTCCTGCCCGTTAGATCGTGTACGAGCGCCGCATGAGCCTGTCCTTTCCGCCCCTCGAAGAGCGCTGGAACGTCACGCGCGAGATCCTGCGCGCCGAGATCGTCCCGGCCTACCGGCCCGTGGTGCTGCGCGGCTTCGCGGCGGACTGGCCGGCGGTTCGCGCCGGCCTGGAAGGCCCGGACGCCGCGGCGGCCTATATCAAGAGCTTCGACAAGGGCGCGCCGGTCGAGGCCTTCGTCGGGCCGCCGGACATCGGCGGCCGGTTCTTCTACAGCGACGCCGAGCGGGCGGTGAACTTCGAGCGGCGGCCCGGCGGGATCTCGGCCATCCTCGACGACATCCTGGCCCTGGGCGCCGAGGAGAAGCCGCCGTCGGTCTATGTCGGTTCGGCCTCGACGCCGCAGGTGCTGCCCGGCTTCGCCGAGGCCAACAGCCACGACATGCTAGCCGTGCCGGTCGAGCCGCGGATCTGGTTCGGCAACGCGGTGCGGGTGCAGACCCACTACGACATGGCCGACAACATCGCCGTGGTGGTGGCTGGGCGTCGGCGCTTCACCCTGTTTCCGCCCGAGCAGACGGCCAATCTCTATGTCGGGCCGCTGGATTTCACCTTGGCGGGACAGCCGATCAGCATGGTCGAGCTGGAAGCGCCCGATCTGGACCGCTATCCGCGTTTCGCCGAGGCGGCCAAGCACGGCCTGACCGCCGAGCTCGGCTCGGGCGACGCCATCTACATCCCCACCGCCTGGTGGCACCACGTCCAGTCGCTCGACAGCCTGAACGTGCTGGTGAACTACTGGTGGCGCGACCTGCCGCCCGAGGCGGGCTCGCCGTTCGAGGTCTTGATCCATGGCCTGTTGGCCGTGCGCCATCTGCCCAAACCGCAGCGCGACGCCTGGCGGGTGATCTTCGACCACTACCTGTTCGAGGCGAACGGCGATCCCGCGGCGCACCTACCCGAGGAGCGCAAGGGCGTGCTGGGGCCGCTGACGCCGCGCCTGGCGCAGAACATCCGCGGCTTCCTCAAGCGCGCCTTCGGCTAGCCCTGATCAGGCGTGGGCGATGATCGGCAGGAAGGTCTCGGCCGTCAGGCTGGCGCCGCCGACCAGCACGCCGTCGACGTTCGCCGTCATCATGATCTCGGCCGCGTTGGCCGGGGTCACCGAGCCGCCGTACAGCAGCCGGACGCGGTCGCCGGCGGGGCCCAGGGCCGCGCGGCAGGTCTCGCGCAGCGCCGCGTGCATGGCGGCGATGTCGTCCCCCGTGGCCGAACGCCCCGTGCCGATCGCCCAGATCGGCTCGTAGGCTACCGACAGCCAGTCGCCGTCGGCGTCGGTCGGAAGGCAATTCTCCAGCTGGCCGCGAACCACGACCTCGGCCTGGCCGGCCTCGCGGACATCGAGCGCCTCGCCGACGCAGAGGATCACCGACAGACCGTGCCGCCGCGCGGCTTCAGCCTTGCCGCGCACCTCGGCGTCGGTCTCCCGGCGGCCGGCTCGGCATTCGCTGTGGCCGACGATGGTGAAGGCTGGATGTCCTGGGCCCCGACGTGCATCGCGCCGGCGGCCTGCCAGGCGGCGGTGATCAGGGTCGCGGGGACCGCCACGCCGACATCGACGGTCGGCGTGGCGCGCGCCGCCGCGTCGATGGCGCCCAGGACGGGCAGGGCGGCCAGGCTGCCGTGCATCTTCCAATTGCCGACCACGAACTTCCGGGCGGGCTTATCCATAGCGACGTGCATTCGGTCTCCATGCGTCGGGTCGCGCCCGACGCTTGTTTCTTGGAAAGGAGCGGGAGGAGCCGGCGATCAGGCCTGCTCCAGAACCCTGGTGGGGTGATCCAGGCGGGCCAGGCGTTCGCCCAGGGCGTCCAGCTGGCGCCACAGGGCGGGCGGCAGGCGGTCGCCGAACCGGGCGTAGGCCTCGGGGATCAGGGCGGCCTCGGCGCGCCAGATCTCCGGATCGACGGTCAGCAGCAGGTCGAGCTGGGCGTCGGTCAGGTCCAGGCCCGTGAGGTCGAGGCCGTCGCGGGCGGGCAGGCGGCCGATCGGGCTGTCCAGCGCCTCGGCCTCGCCCTCCAGGCGGTCGACGATCCACTTCAGCACCCGGCTGTTCTCGCCATAGCCCGGCCAGACGAACTTGCCGCGCTCGTCCTTGCGGAACCAGTTGACGAAATAGATGCGGGGCAGCTTGGCCGCGTCGGCCGAGGCGCCGATCTTCAGCCAATGATCGAAATAGTCGCCCATGTTGTAGCCGCAGAACGGCAGCATGGCGAAAGGATCGCGGCGCAGCTCGCCGATGCTGTTCTCGGCGGCCGCCGTACCTTCCGAGGCGACGTTGGAGGCCAGGAACACCCCGTGCTCCCAGTCGAAGGCCTCGGTGACCAGCGGCACGGCTGAGGCGCGGCGGCCGCCGAACAGGATGGCCGAGATCGGCACGCCGGCCGGATCCTCCCACTCGTCGGCGATGACCGGGCACTGGCCGGCGGGCACGGCGAAGCGGGCGTTGGGATGGGCGGCGGGTTCGCCCGACTCCGGCGTCCAGGCGCGGCCCTTCCAGTCGGTCAGGCTCTCGGGCGGCTGCTCGGTCAGGCCTTCCCACCAGACGTCGCCATCGGCCGTCAGGGCGACGTTGGTGTAGACGCAGTTGGAATGCAGGGTGTCGACGGCGTTGCGGTTGGTCTTCACGCCCGTGCCCGGCGCGACGCCGAAGAAGCCGGCCTCCGGGTTGATCGCGTACAGCCGCCCGTCGGCGCCGAACCGCATCCAGCAGATGTCGTCGCCGATCGTCTCGGCCTTCCAACCGGGAAGGGTGGGCTGCAGCATGGCCATGTTGGTCTTGCCGCAGGCGCTGGGGAAGGCGGCGGCCACGTAGCGCACCTTGCCGGCCGGCGAGGTCAGCTTGAGGATCAGCATGTGCTCGGCCAGCCAGCCCTCGTCGCGCGCCATCACCGAGGCGATGCGCAGGGCGTAGCACTTCTTCCCCAGCAGGGCGTTGCCGCCGTAGCCGGAGCCGTAGGACCAGATCTCGCGGCTTTCGGGGAAGTGGACGATGTACTTGTCGTCGTTGCAGGGCCACGCAACATCTTCCTGCCCCTCGGTCAGCGGCGCGCCCAGGGTGTGCAGGGCCGGCACGAAGAAGCCGTCCTCGCCCAGGGCGTCCAGCGCCGCCTGACCCATCCGGGTCATCACCCGCATCGAGACGGCGACATAGGCGCTGTCGGTGATCTCCACGCCGAGGGCGCTGATCGGCGAACCGACCGGACCCATCGAGAACGGCACGACATACATCGTGCGGCCTTGCATGCAGCCGTCGAACAGGCCGTTCAGCAGGCCGCGCATCTCGTCTGGATCACACCAGTTGTTGGTCGGGCCGGCGTCGGCCTCGTCCTGCGAGCAGATGAAGGTGCGGCTCTCGACGCGGGCGACGTCGCGCGGGTCGGAGGCGGCGTGGAAGGAGTTGGGACGGAGGTCGGGGTTGAGGCGCTTCAGCGTGCCCAGAGCGACCAGTTCATCGGTCAGGGCCGTCCATTCCTCGTCGGAGCCGTCGCACCAATGAACGGCCTTGGGCTTGGTCAGCGCGGCGACCTCGTCCACCCAGGCCAATAGACGCGCGTGTTTCGTCGGGGGCGCGTCAGCGCCCAGCCCTTGGTTCTGCATGTTTCGTCCTGCTGCGAGTTGGCGAAACTATTGCTCGCCTTGCGCGCACCATAACGCGGCGGATCGATGGGAAAAGACCAATGTTTTCAATGACAACGTTGTCGTCGAAAATCGAGGTTCAAGTTGCTCCGCAGGCGGCATGTTTTCGCGCCTGGCGCCCTATTATGAGGAAGTCGATCCAACATCTTGAGCATGGCGACCGTCCAGCAGGCTGTTCGGGGCGAATCGAGGCCTGGCCTTGCCTCCGCGTCGATCAGGCCCACCTTCGCGGACTGTCGCGCCCCGGTGAATCGAGCCTGGAAACCGGTTGCGACGCGTCATGAGATTGGCAAAGCGCGCGGCTTGATGGAAAACAGGCCGACGCGGCGTGGTCTGCGGTCGGAGGACAGAGCCTGATGCTCGCCACGCTCCACACGTTTGGGGTTCTGACGGTCGTGTTCCTGTTCGCCGCGACGCTGATCTGGATCGGACCGTCCCAAGGGGCCGATCGACACCGACGGGACCCACTAGCCGTTGACGAAATCGAGGACGCCGCGAGGGGCGTCCTCGATTTCGCCTGTCCGCCGCCTTGCGCAAGCGTCCGCAGTTTCTCTGGATAGGGGCCAGTCGATCCATTCGCGTGTCATGTACGTATCTCCCGGCAAACGTCTGGAGCCTCACATGAACGCCCTTGTCGCCTATGTCCTGACGCTGGTCGTCTTCGCCGTGATCGACACGGTTTGGTTGGGAACCATGGGCGACCGGCTGTACCGGCCGCTGATCGGGTCGATGCTGGCCGAGAATTTCCGGCTAGCGCCCGCGATCGCCTTCTATGCGCTCTATGCGGCGGGCCTGACCCTATTCGCCGTCCTGCCTGGCCTGGCGGAGGGCGGCTGGAAGAAGGCGCTGCTTTGGGGAGGGCTGCTGGGCCTGTTCGCCTACGGGACCTATGACCTGACCAACCTGGCCACGCTCAAGAGCTGGAGCCTGAAGCTCTCGTTGATCGACATGGCCTGGGGCCTGTTCGTCAGCGCCACCGCCTCGGCCACCGCTTGCGCCCTGGCCGGGCGATTGCTGCGCGCGCCAGCCTAGCGCGATCACAACCGCACGAACGGCTGCATCAGCCGCCCCAGCCAGCCGTCGAGCTGGATCTCGCCGTCCAAAGCGGCGACGCAGAGGCAAGGTTTGTCGGACACCACGCGCGGCCGGTGAAGCACCGCGCTGTCGGCCTCCTCCAGATCGCCGACCTCGAAACGATCCGTCTCGGTCACATAGGCGCCGGTCAGCACGCAGGTCAGTTCCACGCCGGCGTGGGTGTGCCGGGGCGTCTCGCGGCCCGGATCGATCCGCAGCAGGATGACCCGGCAGGCGCCGTCGCGTGGGGCATGGACGTCGCGCACCCGCATGCCCGGCCCGATCCAACGCCACGGCCCCAGGGCGTAGCGCCGCAGCGGCTCGGGCAATTCGGCCATGTCGTTGAGCGGGGGCGGGCTCTTCACCTCGCCAGCATCGGTCTCGATGCGCGCCAGGGCCCGCGTCAGGGCTTCCGAGGACAGGGCGACGGGCGCTGTCTCGTCCAGGAATTGACCGCCCACGGCCTGCAGCCGACGCACCCAGGCGTCGGTGGCGGGGCGCAGCGCCAGATGGGTGGCGACGACGACCGCCTCGGGCGGACTGAGAACACCGGCGGCGTAGGCGAGCAGACGGTCCTCGGACGGGCCGTGGCGCGGGTTCATCGGGACGCCTCCTGCGAGGGTTCGAGGATGAGACGAAGTTTGATCATGGCGTTGCGAATACGCGATTTGACGGTGCCCAGGGGCAGGTTGAGGTGACGAGCGATTTCGGAATGCGGGCTTTCCATGAAGAAGGCTTGGCGCAGAACCTCCAGCTGTTCGGGGGCGAGCCGTGACAGCGCCTCGCGCACCCGTTTGGCGTCCTGAGACATCGACAGCATGTCGTCGGGACGGGGGGCGGCGTCGCCCGCCAGTTCGATCTCGGGCGTCGGCAAGGGGCGAGCGTCGCGCCGCAACATGTCGAGCCGCCGGTTACGGGCGATGGTGAAGATCCAGGTCGCCGCCCTGGCTTTGCTAGGATCGAACAGGTCCGCCTTACGCCAGACGCTCAGCATCGTGTCCTGGGCGAAGTCTTCGGCCGCGCTGGGCGGGGCCCCGGACTTGATCAGCCAGGCCTTAAGTCGCGGCGCGAAATAGCTGAAGAGGTGGACGAAGGCCTCGCGGTCGCGTCGCAGCGCCACCGCCTCAATCATGCGGTCGTGGATCAGCGGATCCTGCTCGGGCTCCGATTGGCTCATGCGGAGAGACTGGCTGGCTTGTGGCTCGAATGGGGAGGTCCCGACATGCATGGAGCCTAATACGCTTCGGGGAAATATCTGGATCATTCGCGATCCAATCGCGGCGCCGACGCGTAGTCCGATAAAGCTCGTCGCCTCCAGGACGAGCGCTTTTCCGGAGCCGCAATGTCCCCTTCGTCCGTCCGCCCCTCGGCCGGGTCCTTGAAGATCGCCGTGGTCGGGTCGGGCGTCGCCGCCCTGTCGTCGGCCTGGCTTCTATCGCAGCGTCATCGGGTGACCGTCTACGAAAAGTCAGACCGGCTGGGCGGCCACTCGAACACGGTCATGGCGTCGACGGCGAGAGGCGAGGTGGCGGTGGATACGGGCTTCATCTGTTTCAACGACGCCACCTACCCCAATCTGGTCGCCTTGTTCGACCATCTGGGCGTCGCCACGCGCGCCACCGAAATGTCCTTCGCCGTGTCTCTGGACGAGGGGCGGTTCGAATATGCCGCGCCTCGCCTTTTCGCCCAGCGCCGCAACGCCGTGCGGCCCCGCTTCTGGTCGATGCTGGGCGAGGTCCTGCGCTTCTATCGGCAAGCCCCGATCGATCTCCTCGGGCCGATGGACCCCGACCTGACCTTGGGCGACTATCTGAAGCGCGAAGGCTTCAGCGAGGCCTTCCGCGACGATCACCTGCTGCCGATGGCGGCGGCCATATGGTCTTCGCCCGCCCACACCTTGATGGACTATCCGGCCGAAGCCTTCATTCGGTTCTGCGGCAACCACGGCTTGTTGAGACTGGCTGGCCGGCCGCTATGGCGCACGGTCGAGGGCGGCAGTCGGGTCTATGTCGAACAGCTGGCCCGGGCCTTCGACGATATCCGGCTGGCGCACGGGGTGACAGCCGTGCGTCGCACCGATCAGGGCGTCATGGTCCACGACAGTCAGGGTGGGGTCGAGCGGTTCGATCACGTCGTCATCGGCGCCCACGCCGATCAGGCTCTGGCCATGCTGGTGGAGCCCACGGCCCGTGAGACGGCGTTGCTGGGCGCCTTCCACTACAGCCGCAACCTGACCGTTCTGCATACCGACGCCGGCCTGATGCCGCGCCGCCGCCGGGCCTGGGCCAGCTGGAACTATATCGGCGCGGCCGACGGCCTGTGCGTCACCTATTGGATGAACAGGCTGCAGGGCCTGCCCGGTCAGGATCTGTTCGTCACCCTCAATCCGCCGCGTCCGCCGCGCCCCGACACCTTGCTGCGCAGCGAGCGGTACGACCACCCGATCTTCAACCCGGCCGCGCTGAGGGCGCAAAAGCAGCTTTGGAGTCTGCAGGGGCAGGGCGGGGTCTGGTTTTGCGGCGCCCATTTCGGCGCGGGCTTCCACGAGGACGGCTTGCAGGCGGGCCTGGCTGTCGCCGAGCAGTTGGGCGGGGTGCGCCGTCCCTGGACGGTCGACAACGAAAGCGGCCGCATCCATCTGTCCCCCTTTGCGGCGCCCGCGATGGAGAAGGCGGCGTGACCGTGGCGTCGGCGCTCTATCGCGGCGAGGTCATGCACCACCGGTCGCGACCTAGGACTCACCGGTTCAGCTATCGCGTCTTCTGGCTGTTGCTGGATCTGGACGAGGTGGAGGGTCTGGATCGGCGGATGCGGCTGTTCTCGCGCAACCGCTTCAACCTGCTGTCTTTTCATGACCGCGACCACGGCGACGGCTCGGCGACAGCTCTCAGATCGCAGATCGAGGCTGGGCTGAGGCAGGCAGGGATCGACATCGGCGCCGGAGCGGTTCGCTTGCTGACCATGCCGCGCGTGCTGGGCTACGTCTTTAATCCGATCAGCCTTTTCTATTGCCACCATGCCGACGGCCGGCTGGCGGCCCTGGTCTATGAGGTGACCAACACCTTCGGAGCGCGGCATGCCTATGTCGTTCCCGTGCCGCAGGCTGACCAGGCGACGGGACGGATCGCCCACGGTGTGGCAAAGGCCCTTTATGTCTCGCCCTTCATGGGGATGGAGATGGCCTATGCGTTCCGCGGCCACGTCCCCGCGGAGAGGCTGGACCTGACGATTACCGGATGGGATGCCGAGGGGCTGCTGATCACGGCCGCCATGTCCGGCGCGCGGCGACCCATGGAAGATCGCGACCTGCTGGCCGCCACCGTCGCCTTGCCCCTGCTGACGCTGAAGGTGGTGACGGCCATCCATTGGCAGGCGCTGAGACTTTGGCTCAAGGGCGTGAGGTTGATCCGCCCGCCGACACCGGCGCGAGAGGCCGTCGCAATTCAGCGCGGGCCGCGGGAGAACCGTCTTGGACGCTGACGGGGCGGGGAGGGCCATAAGAGTCGTGCGACCGCATCCCGGCTGTGTTTGACCTGCTGCTGCGTCTGCTGTCGTCCAATTGGAGCTGGGGGCGGTTGACGATCGTCTTGCCCAA
>NZ_JBFTZS010000244.1:0-6900 GCF_056406675.1 Caulobacter sp. P1_B12_2
GCGACGCGCCACCTCCCCCGTTTCACGGGTGAGGAGAAGGCTATCGCCTCGGACAAGCTCTTCAACCCCGACACCCGCCCGCTCTGGAAAGCCGTCCGCCTGGGGCTGCGCCAGATCAAGGGCCTCAAGGAAGACGACGCCGATCTCGTCATGGCCGCCCGCGCCGCCGGGGCTCGCGCCCCCGTCGACTTCGCCCGGGCCGGGGTCTCGCAGCGCGGGCTGGAGCTGCTGGCCGAGGCCGACGCCTTCGCGTCCACGGGGCTGAGCCGGCGCGACGCCCTGTGGGCGGTCAAGGGCCTGAAGGGCGAGGTCAAGGTCGACAGCCAGGCGCCGCTGCTGGCCGGCCTGCCGCTGTTCGAGGACGCCGTGGCCCTGCCGGTCATGGCCCTGCCCCAGCAGGTGGCCGAGGACTACCGCACCACCAGCCTGTCGCTGAAGGCCCACCCCCTGCGGTTCTTCCGGCCGATGCTGGACCGGCTGAACGTCACGCCCGCCGAGCGGCTGAAGGACCTCCGCAACGGCCGCAAGGTCTCGGTCGGCGGCCTGGTGCTGATCCGCCAGCGGCCGGGCACCGCCAAGGGCGTGGTGTTCCTGACGCTGGAGGACGAGACGGGCGTCGCCAACGCGGTGGTCTGGAAGGACTGTTTCGACGCCCACCGCCGCACGGTGATGAGCGCCTCGTTCCTGGTCGTCCACGGCAAGGTCCAGGCCGCCGACGGCGTGATCCACGTGGTGGCCGAGGGCTTCACCGACCTGTCGGCCGAGCTGGCGCGGATCAAGGAAGACCCCGAAGCGCCGGCTCCGGCGGTGCGGATGCGGACGTCGGGCCGGCTGCAGCGCAGCCGGGACTTCCATTGAGCCCCTTTTGATCCGCTCATCCCGGCGAATGCCGGGACCCAGATGGAATAGCGGTGTGGCGGTCGCCAAGCGCTCACGCCCTTCCAATCAGTCTCCCAGCTTTGGATCTGGGTCCCGGCATTCGCTGGGATGAGCGGATTCAGGGGGTAAGGCTCATGACGGAGGCCGCCGCCTCGACAACCCCCTTCGCCTCCGACACCTCGGCCAGCAGGGCGAACAGGGCCACGGTGTCGATCGGCTTGCGCAGCACGCCGTCGGCCCCGTCGGCGCGATAGCGGGCGACGTCGTCGTCGAAGACGTTGGCGGTCAGCATCCAGACCGGGGTGCGGGCGCGAGGCTCCGAGGCCTCGATCTGACGGATCTGGGCCAGGGCCGCCACGCCGTCCAGCACCGGCATGTTGACGTCCATCAGCACCAGGTCGAAGGCCTCGGCCCGCCAGGCGTCCAGGGCCTGGGCGCCGTCCTCGGCGAACACCAGCTGGATCGGCGAAGAGGCGAGCAGGGCGGCCAGCACCCGGCGGTTGGCGGGATTGTCCTCGGCCGCCAGAACCCGGATCGGCGCGGCCACGCCGGCTTCCGCCACGACGTCCGGGGCCGGGGGCGCCAGCACGGCCGCCTCGAAGGCGAACCAGAAGACCGCGCCCTGCCGAACGCTCTTGCCTGGAGGGGCGTCGCCGCCGGGGACGTCGTCCACGCCGATCTCGCCGTTCATCAGGGCCAGGTTGGCGGCGCAGACCGACAGGCCCAGCCCGCTGCCGCCCAGGTTTCGGCCGCGTTCGGTCTGGTCGAAGGCCTCGAACATCCGGGCGCGGTCTTCCGGCGACACGGGCGCGCCGGTGTCGCGCACCTCGACCAGGGCGCTCAGCGTCTGGTCCTTGGCCACGCCGGCCAGCCGGACCACCACCGCCCCGCCCGACGGCGAGGCCTTCAGGCCGTTGGAGACCAGGTTGACCAGGGCCTGTTCCAGCTTGGCCTCGTCGGCCAGCAGGCCGTAGGCCAGGTCGGGATCGGCGTCCTCGAAGCTCAGCAGCACGCCGACGGCCTGGGCGTGGGCGCTCCACACCCGCACCACGGTCCGGACCAGGCGGCGCAGGTCGACCGGCGCCAGGGTCAGGGCGGCCTGACCGGCTTCGAGCTTGGCCAGGTCCAGCACGGTGTCGAGCAGGCGGGTCAGCTGGGCGCCGCCCTCCAGCACGCCCTGGGCCAGGTCGGCCTGGGTGGGCGTCAGGAAGGTGTCGCGACGCAGGGCGTGGGCGAAGCCGAGCACGGCGTTGAGCGGCGTGCGGATCTCGTGGCTGGCGACGGCCAGCAGGTCGGACTTGGCGCGGCTGGCGGCCTTGGCCTCGGCCACGGCTTCGGTGAGGTCGGCGTTCTTGCGGGCCAGGTCGCGCAGGGCCTGGGCCAGGGCGCGATCGGTCGTCTGCTGGCGCCAAGTGGCGGTCAGGACCGCGGCGATGAACAGCAGCATGGCGGCGGCGTAGTGGTTGGCGGCCAGGGGCGTGTGGCGGTCGAACGCGATCCACAGCAGCGTCGCCACCGGCGGTCCGACGGCGGTGACGTAGCTGACCTTGCCGGTGTGCACCCGCAGGGCGCCGAACAGCAGCACGCAGGTCGCCAGCAGCGCGGCTTCCACCCGCATGATGGGCGCGTCCATGAGCCGGATCTTGACCGCCAGGGCGCAGACATTGGCCGACAGCAGGAAGACCAGGGCGATGGATTGCCAGCGCAGACGCCGGAAGGCCGCCACGGGATCGGCTCGGCCCATCGCGGCCTTGGTGGCCAGGAACAGCATCGCATAGATGCCGAGCTCGACCACGCCGAACAGGGCCATGCGCATCGGGGTGTAGACGGCCAGCACACCCACGAACACGGCGACCAGAAGCAGACGGGCGCGCACGATTCCGCGCGTGTATCGAACGAACCCGTCCAGGCGGGTGACGTCCACCGTCTGTTCGAACATCCAGGTTCCCGCCGACGCTACTCATGTCCCAGGGACGGGACGGCTCGCCATCGCAAGCTTGGCCAGCCAAAGCATGGGAGGCTGATTCTGGCTCTTCCGCTCGCCTTATAGGCGACAGGCCAGGCGCGTGTTCGGATCAGGCCTGGCTTCGGGCCGCGGCGGTCTTGCCCTTGCCGGGCTTGCCCGGGATCGGCGGGCTCGGGA
This sequence comes from Caulobacter sp. P1_B12_2, assembly GCF_056406675.1. Lineage (NCBI taxonomy): Bacteria > Pseudomonadati > Pseudomonadota > Alphaproteobacteria > Caulobacterales > Caulobacteraceae > Caulobacter > Caulobacter sp. P1_B12_2. Next base: position 3,023 of record NZ_JBFTZS010000244.1, read on the forward strand.
TCGACTGGCGGGCGCTGGCCTGGGCGGGCGAGACGCTTCGCAGTCCCTCGACCAGGGCGAACAGCTGGGTGCGAACGGCGAACTCATCGCCGGTCAGGGCGGCGGCTTCCAGGGCGGCCAGGGCGGCCAGCGGGATCGGCGGCAGCGGCGTCAGGGGCGTGGCCTCGGTGACGCCGGCGGCCTTGGGCCGGGCGGTCTCGTTGACGTCGACCAGGGCCTCGGTCAGCTTTTCGCCGGGGCGCAGGCCGGTGATCTTGATCTCGATGTCGCGGTCGGGGACCAGGCCTTGCAGCTCGATCATCCGCCGGGCCAGGTCGATGATCTTGACCGGTTCGCCCATTTCAAGCGTCAGGACGCCCGTGGGCGGCTCCATGTCGCCGACCGACAGGGCCACGGCCCGCAGGACCAGCTGCACGGCCTCGGGAATGGTCATGAAGTAGCGTTCGACCTCGGCGTCGGTCAGGGTCACCGGGCCGCCGCGGGCGATCTGGTGCTGGAAGATCGGCACGACCGAGCCGGCCGAGCCCAGCACGTTGCCGAACCGCACGACGCTGACCCGGGTGCCTTGCCCCTGTTCGTCGAGCCCGCCGGCGAACTGGCGGACCACGGCCTCGGCGACGCGCTTGGTCGCGCCCATCACGCTGGCGGGGGCCACGGCCTTGTCGGTGGAGATCAGGGCCAGGTGGGCCGCGCCGCAGGCCTTGGCGGCGGCGGCGACATTGCGGCTGCCCAGCACGTTGGTGCGCACGCCCTCGCAGGGGTGGTTCTCGACCAGGGTGACGTGCTTGAGCGCCGCGGCGTGGAAGACCAGCTCCGGCTTCTCGGCGGCGAACACCAGGTCCAGCCTGGCGGCGTCGCGCACGTCGCACAGCACGTCGCGGCGGGGCAGGGTCGGCCAGGCCTCGCCCAGCTCGCGGTCGATGTGGAAGAGGTTGGCCTCGGCGGCGTCCAGCAGGGTCAGCTGGGCGGGGCCGCTGGCGGCGATCTGGCGGGCCAGCTCCGAGCCGATGCTGCCGCCGGCGCCGGTGACCAGAACCCGCTTGCCGGCCACCAGGGCGCGGACCGGCGCGGGATCCAGCCGCACGGGGGCGCGGCTGAGCAGCTCCTCGAGGCTGATCTCGCGCAGGGCCGAGCCCCCGACCCCCGGTGAGCCCATGTCGATCAGGCCGCCCTGGCGGCGCAGCAGGCGCACGCCCTGGGTCTTCAGCCGGCCCAGGCGCTCGGCCCCGAAGGCGCTGAGCGGACCGTCGGTCAGGAACAGCAGGGCCGCCGGCTGCAGACCGCCGTCGCGCAGCTGGGTCATGACCGTGTCGAAATCGTCGATGACGCCCAGGATGCAGACCCCGCGCAGCTCGTCGCCGGTCTCGCGGGCCTCGAGGGTCAGCACGCCGACGGGAGCATAGCGTTCGCCCAGGGCGGCGGGGGCGCGCAGGAAGGCCTCGGCTTCGTTGGCCGAGCCGACGATCAGCAGGCGGGGCAGGGCGGGCGAGGCGGGCGCGGGACGCAACCGGGTCAGGGCGTCGACCAGCACCTTCTCGTGCAGGGCGCGGCGCACGATGCGCAGGCCCGCCAGAGCCGCCGTCATCAGGACGAAGGCGGCGGCCAGGGTGCGCAGGCCGCCCGGCTGGCGCACGTCGGCCAGGCGGGCGATCAGGGCGAAGGTCAGGACCGCCAGCAGAGCCGAACGGGCCAGGCGCAGGCCGTCGCTGGCCGCGAAGAACCGCCAGGGCGACCGCTCGACCTGGAACAGCATCTCGACCAGCAGGGCGCAGCCGGCGAACAGCACGGCCAGGGCGAGGGAGGCGAGGGTGAACGGCGAGGCGCCGGCGATCAGGGCCTGGGCCAGCAGCATGGCCACGAAGGCCAGGACCATGTGCGCCGCGATCTTGCCCAGACGACCCATGAACGCAAACTCCCGCCGCGGTCGCCGTGAAACCGCTTCGCGCGGGACTTAGCATGCTCCGCGTGCGTCGTCGCCAGTTGAGGCGTCGGATACGACGGAGTGGTGATCAGCCCCGCGCCAGCGGAAGAAGCTGCACCACATCCCCCGCTTCCGCCGCAGGCGCGCCGGCCGGCCGCATGACCAGGCAGTCGGCGCGGGAGAAGACGCCGATCAGCGAGGAGTCCTGGTCGGGGAAGGGGGTGACCCGGACCCGGCCTTCGGCGTCGACGGCGCGGGCGGCGCGCATCCAGTGTTCGCGCGGGCCGGTGGCGGGCAGGGGGGCGGTCAGGATCCCGGCGCTGATCGACAGGTCAGGATCGGCGCCGGTCAGGGCGGCCAGCAGCGGGCGCAGGAACAGCTCGGCGCAGACCAGGGCCGAGGCCGGATTGCCGGGCAGGCCCAGCACGCGTCGGCCGTCCTTGAGCGTTCCGAACCAGGTCGGCTTGCCCGGGCGCACGGCGATGGTCTGGACGCGCAGGTCCAGCCCCAGGGTCTGCAGGGCCGGCTTGACCAGGTCGTGGTCGCCGACCGMGGCCCCGCCGACGGTGACGACCAGGTCGCACGGGGCCTCGGCGACGGCGCGGGCGATGGCGTCCAGGTCGTCGGCCTGGGCCTTGAGCCGGGTCGCCTGGCCGCCCCAGGCCTCGACCAGCGCCGCCAGGGCGAAGGATCCGGATTCGAAGATCTGGTCGGGCGCGGGCACATAGCCGGGCGGCGCCAGCTCGTCGCCGGTGGCCAGGATGGCGACGCGCGGCCGGACGGCGACGTCGAGGCTGGGCCAGCCGGCGGAGGCCGCCAGGGCCAGTCGCCAGGCGTCGATCCGGGCGCCCTCGGCCAGCAGGGCGTCGCCGGATCGGAAGTCGCCGCCGGCAGGGCGGATGTTGCCGGGCGGCGGCTCGCGGTCGATCGCGAAGCTCACCGTCTCGCCGTCTCGCGTGGCGTTCTCCTGGATCACCACCAGGTTGGCGCCGGGCGGCACGGGGGCGCCGGTGAAGATCCGCACCGCCTGGCCGACCTCGACGGGGCGGGCGTGGGCCCGGCCCGCCGCGCTTTCGCCGGCGACCTGGAAACGCGCCCCGGGTACCAGATCGGCGCGGCGGATCGCCCAGCCGTCCATGGCAGAGGCGTCGAAGGGCGGCTGATCGCGATCGGCGACGACCGGCGCGGCCAGCACCCGGCCCAGGGCCTTGGCCAGGACGACCTCCTCGATCCCCAACCGCGCGGCGCCGGCCAGCATCCGGCCACGCGCCTCCGTCACGGTCAGGTTCTTCAGTTGAAGCTTGTCGTCGCCCACACCCGCACTCCCGCAACCATGAGCCATTTGTAACGCGCGTCGCCGCCCCGCGCTGTTATGGTTTTCCGATAGCGGAGGGAGATTTTCGTGACGGCGAAACGCGATGTCGACGGCGAGCATGGCCTGCGCGGCTGGCTCAAGACCCTTCTCCTGACCCTGGCCATCGTGTTGGTTCCCCGGGTGGTGCTGTGCCAGCCCTTCACCATCCCGTCGGCGTCGATGGAGCCCACCCTGCAGGTCGGCGACTACATCCTGGTCAGCAAGTATCCCTATGGCTGGAGCCGGCATTCGATCCCGCTCAGCCCGCCGCTGCCGCAGGGCCGCTTGCTGGGCCAGGCGCCCGTGCGCGGCGACATCGTGGTGTTCAAGAAGCCCAACGACATCCGCACCGACGTCATCAAGCGGCTGATCGGCTTGCCGGGCGACCAGGTCCAGGTGGTCGAAGGCGTGCTGCGGATCAACGGCCGCGCCGTGCCGCGCCGACTGGTCGCAACCTCGGTCGAGGCCCCGTTCGGCGAGATGATCCCCGTGGGCCGGTTCAGGGAGACCCTGCCGGGCGGCAAGGCCTATGTCACCAACAGCTGGGGTTCGGGCACGCCCGGGGCCAACACCGGGGTCTATAGGGTGCCCAAGGGCTGCTTC
>NZ_JBFTZS010000245.1:0-6887 GCF_056406675.1 Caulobacter sp. P1_B12_2
CCTTCGGGACTGAGCCGCTGAAGCTGTCGGGCGTCCACGTCGCCCTGGCCGCCGCGCCTGGTTCGGCCCGCATCGACCCGGCCAGCGACCGCGCCCTCGCCTTCTCCGGCCGCCCGGAGGTGACCGTTCCGGCCGGGGCCGAATACCTCTCCGACCCGATCGACTTCCCGGCCGCGCCCCTGGCGAACCTGGCGATCACCCTACGCTTCGACGGGGCGCCGCCCGCTCAGCAGACCAGCCATCCGGGATCGCGCACCACCTCGTGGTTCGGCGCGGGCGACCAGCTGGCGGCCGTCGAGCTGGCCGGCGGCAAGTCGCTGGACCGCTGGTTCGTGATCTCGGGCGTCGACGTCCAGCGTCCCGCCGGCGCCAGCCTGGTGACCTTCGGCGACTCGATCACCGACGGCTACGGCGTCACCGTCAACGGCAACAACCGCTGGCCCGACATCCTGGCCGCGCGCCTGCAGGCCGACCCGCGCACCAAGGGCGTGGGCGTGCTGAACGCCGGCATCGGCGGAAACCGGCTGGTGCTGGACGGCCTGGGCCCCAACGCCATGGCCCGCTTCGACCGCGACGTGCTGAACCAGGCGAGCGTCAAATACGTGATCCTGCTGGAGGGCGTGAACGACCTGGGCGTCCTGACCCGCGACCAGCCCGTCAGCCCCGAGGCCCACGCCGCCTTGGTGGTGCGGATGACCGCCGCCTACGACCAGATGATCCGCCGGGCCCGCGAGCGGGGGATCAAGATCTACGGCGCCACCGTCATGCCCTATGCCGGGTCGGCCTATTACCATCCGGACGCCGTCAACGAGCAGGACCGCCAGGCGGTCAACACCTGGATCCGCGCGCCCGGTCGCTTCGACGCGGTGATCGATTTCGACAAGCTGATGCGCGACCCGGCCAACCCCAGCAAACTGGCCCCCGCCTATGACTCCGGCGACGGCCTGCATCCCTCGCTGGCCGGCTACAAAGCCATGGCGGACGCGGTGCCGCTGGACCTGTTCACGCGCTGATCGACCGCTCGCGTCATGCCGAACGGACATGGCGCGAGATCGGTTCGGCATTGGCCGGGGACCGCCGTCGGGCGCACCCTCCCCGCTCAAGATCGCGGCAAGGCGGTCGGACGGGGAGACTGACGATGGCGAAACCCAGAAGCTGGCGCCATGTCGCGACCGCCGCCGCGCTGGCGCTGGCGATGGCGACGTTCGCCGGCCAGGCTCACGCCGCCTCCCCGCCCGCCGGGATCGTCGACGTCGGGACCTTCTTCGTCGGCGGTCACTACTCGGCCGACGGCAAGATCATGACCGGCCAGGCCCACATCCTCTATCTGACGCCCGCCAAGCGCTTCCATAAGACGGCGCTGGTGTTCATTCCCGGCGCTGGCCAGACGATCACCAACTTCCTGTCGACGCCGGATGGCCGCCCAGGCTGGGCCAGGCTGTTCGTCGACAAGGGCTGGGCCGTCTATCTCATGGACCAGCCCGGACGCGGCGCGTCGGGCTATGACGAGCAAGCCTACGGCCCCGCCAACCGCCAGCCGCCTGATTTCGTCGCCAAGCGCTTCACCGCCGCGCAGGACTTCGCGCCCCAGGACGGCCAGCCGCAGGGCTGGCCCCAGGCCAAGCTGCACGACCAGTGGCCCGGAACCACCGGCAAACCGGGCGACCCGATCTTCGACCAGTTCTACGCCTCGCAGGTCTCCAGCACGGCCGGCGGGGTCTCGGCCAAGCTGGTCGCCGAGGCGGGCACGGCCCTGCTCGACAGGATCGGCCCGGCCGTGGTGATCACCCATTCGCAGTCCGGCGCGTTCGGCTGGGCGATCGGCGAGGCGCGGCCGGATCTGGTCAAGGCCATCGTCGCGGTCGAGCCCAGCGGCCCGCCGTTCTTCGGCGCCCCGCCGCCTTGGGGCGACAGCGATCCCGACAAGCTTTCCCGCCCCTGGGGCCTGACGACCACGCCCCTGGCCTACGCCCCGCCCCTGGCCGATCCCGCCGATCTGGCCAAGGTGCAGGAGGCCGCGCCGGAACGACCTGGCCTGGTCCGCTGCTGGCGTCAGACCGAGCCCGCGCGGAAGCTGGCGAACCTGTCGCGCTTCCCCGTGATGATCCTGATGTCCGAGGCCTCGTACCATGCCGGCTACGACCACTGCACCGCGCGCTACCTGACCCAGGCGGGGGTCAAGACCGACCTGGTGCGGATGGCCGACCACGGCCTGCACGGCGACGGCCACATGCTGATGTTGGAGAAGCACAGCGCCCAGGCGGCGGCCCTGATCGAGACCTGGCTGGAAGGCCGCAAGCTGGATTGAGCAGCCATGCCCGTTCGGCATCGCCTCGACCTGCATCGGCATGGGCGCTGAGCCGCGACCGGCCCTAGACTGCGCCGCCGCCAGCGACGCGCAGCCGTCGCGACGAACCTTGGGGAAGACCGACCGATGAAGACCGCCGTCACCTTGCTGGCCTCGACCGCCGCTCTCGCCGTCCTGGTCGGCGCACCCGTCGCCCAAGCCCAGTCGGTCAACCGCTTCCCCGACAAGATCTGCGACGTCCGCGACCATGGGGCCGGCGGCACGCGGATCTGGTTCGACACCGAGGCCTTCCAGGCCGCCGTCGACGCCTGCGCGGCGGCCGGCGGCGGCACTGTGCGGGTTGTGCGCGGGGAATATCTGATCGGTCCGATCTGGCTGAAGTCCAACATCCGCCTGGAGATCCAGAAGGGAGCCGAGGTGCTGGCCGCCACCGACCCGGCCCTGTTCCCGCAGGGCGAACGGGCCGGCCTGATCAACGTCAAGGACGCCGACAATGTCGCCGTGGTCGGCGAGGGCCTGATCGACGGCCAGGGCGCGGTCTGGTGGGAGCGGATCCGGGCGATCTGGCGCGCCAGCCCCAACTTCGCCACCGACGGCCAGGCCCGCCAGCAGCAGAAGGACGACCGTCCGCGCCTGATCCTGGTCAGCCACAGCACCAATGTCCGCTTCGAGGGCGTGCGGATCGAGAACTCGCCGTCGTTCCACCTGGTGCTCAACGACAGCGACCACGTCACGATCGACCGTGTACGGATCACCGCACCATCCAGCGCGCCCAACACCGACGCCATCGACCCGATCAACAGTCGGCACGTGGTGATCACCAACAACGTCATCAGCGTCGGCGACGACATCGTGGCGGTGAAGTCGAACGGGCCTGACCCGCGCTATCCCGACGCCGTGTCGTCCGACATCCTGATCTCGGGCAACACCATCCTGGCCGGTCGCGGCATCTGCATCGGCAGCGGCACCAGCGGCGGCGTGGCCCGCGTGCGGGTCGAGAACAACAGCTTCGAGGGCTCGATGTACGGCCTGCGGGTCAAGACCATGCGGGGCAAGGGCGGCAAGGTCCGCGACGTGGTGTTCAAGAACAACCGCATGAAGGACGTCGAGACCCCGCTGGTCTTCACCAGCTACTACGAGTACCGGCCGCTGGACCTCAAGGCGGCGAGCGCCCAGCTGCGGCCCGGCGGCTTCATCCTGGGCAACCAGATCTGGCCGGGTCCCGACGACRCGGCCCAGCCGGTAGTCGCCGACAAGACGCCGGACATGGACGGGATCGTGGTCGACGGCCTGACCGCCACCGGCGCTGACCTGGCCGGCATCGTCGTGGGCCTGCCCGAGCGGCCGATCGCGGGCCTGACCCTGCGCAACGTGAGCATCCAGGCCAAGCGCGGCCTGCTGGTCCGCAACGCCAAGGTGACCACGGTCAAGACGGCGGTGAGCTCGGCGGACGGAACGCCCTTCCGGATCGAGGCCGGCGGCGCGGTGGCGGGCTGACATACAAGCTCGGATCAATGCCGAAACTGCATCACAGACAACACAATCGGCATTGGTCATCGGCGCGGTCGCCGCCCTAATCTTTCAACCGGGCGTCGTATTTCGGCGCGCCATGACCACCTCTGATCTGGGATGGGCGCCGACTTCCCCCCGTCGGCGCCCATTCTTTTTTGCCGGTCAGCCTTGTCTCAGCGAGCGGCCAGTTCGCTCCAGAAGGTCTCCGCCGCCGGGCTCTGGCGGGCGGTCGGGCGGAAGACCCGGATGTCGACCGGCACCTCCAGATCCGCGCCCCCGGCCCGCACCAGCCGGCCCAGCGCCACCTCGGTCTCGACCAGGCTGACCGGCAGCCAGGCCACACCCCGCCCCTCGCGCGCCATGGTCATCAGGCTGGCCGCCAGCCGCGCCGAAAACACCGTGCGAAGGCCGGGGATCCGATCGACGAAGCGCTGCGCCTCGACGATCCGCCCCAGGCCCGACTCGTCGCTATAGGCCAGGTACGGGATCTCCCGCGCCGCGTCCGACAGGCTCCAGCGGGGCGCGCCGCCGGCGTCCGGCGCGGCGAACGGCGCCAGGGCGTCCTGGCCGACCACCGCCGAGCGGAACTGGGTCCCGAACCGGCTGGGGGCGGCGGCGTGGTGATGGCACAGCAGGAACTGCGCCTCGCCATGCATCATCAGCTCTTCGCAGGCCTGCATGCTGTCGGAGATCAGCCGGATCGGCCCCAGGCCCGCGCCGCTTTCCAGCTCGCGCATCCATTGCGGGAAGAAGGTGAAGGACAGGGCGTGGGTGGCGGCGAAGCGCAGGGTGGCCGCCTCCTGCCCGCCCGCCTCGCGGCTCTCGCGGCGCAGCTGGATGATGCGGCGGATCAGCTCGTCGGCGCCGGTGCGGAACTGCTGGCCGGCGGCGGTCAGGGTGACGCCGGGCGTGGCGCGGTCGAACAGCGGCGTCCCGATCCAGTCCTCCAGCGCCCGCACGCGACGGCTGAAGGCGGGCTGGGTCACATGCCGGTTCTCGGCCGCCCGCGAGAAGTTGCCCGTCTCGGCCAAGGCGACGAAATCTTCGAGCCAGATCAATTCCATAGATCATGCCTGTTGTGCATAGCGATCGCCGAGAACGGCATTGGCTCGCGATTTCCCGCGTGCCTAGGGTCCAGTCGCCAACTGGAGAACACCGTGCGTATCCTCGACATCCGCGAGAAGACCGTCTCAATCGCCTCGCCGATCGCCAATGCCTATATCGACTTCTCGAAGATGACTTGCTCGGTCGTCGCCGTCATCACCGATGTGGTGCGCGATGGCAAGCCGGTGATCGGCTACGGCTTCAATTCCAATGGCCGGTATGGCCAAGGCGCGCTGATGCGCGAGCGCTTCCTGCCGCGCCTGGCCGAAGCCGCGCCCGACAGTCTGGTCGACCACGACACCGACAACCTCGACCCGTTCGCCATCTGGAAGACCCTGATGACCAACGAGAAGCCCGGCGGGCACGGCGAGCGCTCGGTCGCCGTCGGCACTCTGGACATGGCCGTCTGGGACGCCGTGGCCAAGATCGCCGAGAAGCCGCTCTACCGCCTGCTGGCCGACCGCTATCGCGGCGGCGTCGCCGACGACAAGGTCTGGGTCTACGCGGCCGGCGGCTACTACTATCCGGGCAAGGACGACGCCCAGCTTCAGGYCGAGATGCGCAGCTATCGCGATCGCGGCTACAAGGTGGTCAAGATGAAGATCGGCGGCGCGTCGCTGGACGTCGACCTGCGCCGCATCGAGTCGGTTCTTGAGRTCGTCGGCGACGGACAGAACCTGGCGGTCGACGCCAACGGCCGCTTCGACCTGGAGACCGGCATCGCCTACGCCGAGGCCCTGAAGCCCTACAACCTGTTCTGGTACGAGGAAGTCGGCGACCCGCTGGACTACGCCCTGCAAGCCGAGCTTTCCAAGCACTACGAGCTGCCGATGGCCACCGGCGAGAACCTGTTCTCGCACCAGGACGCGCGCAACCTGCTGCGTCACGGCGGCATGCGGCCCGACCGCGACTACCTGCAGTTCGACTGCGCGCTGTCATACGGCCTTGTCGAATATCTGCGAACGCTCGAGGTCCTTGACCAGAACGGCTGGTCGTCGCGCCGGATCGTGCCGCATGGGGGCCATCAGATGTCTCTGAACATCGCTGCCGGCCTGCACCTGGGCGGCAACGAGTCCTATCCCGACGTCTTCAAGCCGTTCGGCGGCTTCGCGGACGGCCTCTCGGTCGAGAACGGCTATGTGGGCCTGCCCGACGTGCCGGGCGTGGGCTTCGAGGCCAAGTCGAACCTGATCTCCCTGATGCGAACCCTGACCGAGGACGTGACCTTGGCCAGCATCAGGGCGGCCTAGACACCGACCAGACGACAGGCGATCCGGCGGCCAACGCTGGGCGACCATCCAGGGGAAACGACCATTTCGACGCTCAAGAGACTGCTCTCACAGATCTACATCCAGGTGCTGAYCGCCATCGTGATCGGGGCGCTGGTGGGGCTGTGGTTCCCGCAGGTCGGGACGGCGCTGAAACCCCTGGCCGACGGCTTCATCAAGCTGATCAAGATGCTGCTGGCGCCGATCATCTTCGGCACCGTGGTGGTCGGCATGGCCAAGATGGGCGACCTCAAGGAGGTGGGCCGGATCGGCGTCAAGGCGCTGGTCTATTTCGAGGTGCTGTCGACCATCGCCCTGGTGGTCGGGCTGGTGGTGGTCAACGTGCTCAAGCCCGGCGCGGGCATGAACATCGACGCCTCCAACCTGGACGGCCACGCCCTGGCCGGCTTCACGCAGGCCGCCAAGGAACAGGGCGTCGTGCCCTTCCTGATGGACATCATCCCCACCACCCTGGTCGACGCCTTCGCCAAGGGCGCGATGCTTCAGGTCATTTTACTGTCGGTGCTGATCGGGGCTGGCGTCAGCCAGATGGGCGCCCGAGCCAAACCGCTGATCGAGACGATCGACCTGTTCCTGGAGGCGATCTTCAAGGTCGTCGGCATGGTCATGCGCCTGGCCCCGATCGGGGCCGGCGCGGGCGTGGCCTTCACGATCGGCAAGTACGGGATCGGCAC
>NZ_JBFTZS010000246.1:0-7412 GCF_056406675.1 Caulobacter sp. P1_B12_2
GTGCTGAAGGCGGTTCACATTCCGGAGGTCGGCGGCGACACCCTCTGGGCGGACGGCGGCGCGATCTATCGCGGCCTGCCCGACGACCTGAAGGCGGCGGTCGAGGACCTCTATGTGATCCACGACTACCAGTCGGCCCTGAACCGATCCGGCGAGCGCTATCCGCTGGTCGCCCATCCCGCGATCCGCACCCATCCGGAGACCGGTGAAGACATCTTCTGGATCAATTTCAGCCTCAAGCCTCGGTTCGTCGATCTGGCGCCCGAGGAGAGCAAGGTCCTGCTGGCCCGGCTCTATGAAGAGGTCAAGAAGCCCGAATATCACGCCCGCTTCCGCTGGCGTCCCAACTCGGTGGCCCTGTGGGACAACCGTGCGGGCCTGCACTACGCGGTCCGCGACTACGGCGATTTCCCACGCGTGATGGAGCGCGTGCTGATCGGCTCCGAGGACATCCCGTACCGCGAGCGCCGCTCGACCTGACCTCCCATCACCTCAGTAGGGCGCGCCGAGGGGCCGGCGGCGCGGCTTTTCCACTTTCGAGACCAACAACACGACGCGGCGGCCACTGGCCCCGTGCGGGGGATAGACACTTGCCTTATTCGACCCGGGCTCTGGCCCGACCTTCGCTTGAAATGACGTTCCGGACCGGCCTGCTGGCCTGCGCCTCGATCCTGACTGTCTCGGTGCTCGCGACCCAGGCCCGGGCCGACGAGACGACCGCCGCCGCCGTCCCCGTGGTCGATGCGGCCACCGCCGACGTTGACCGCGCCACCGCTCTGGAAGGCGTGATCGTCACCGGCGTGCGCGGCGTGCGTCGCACCGTGGCCGACAGCCCGGCCCCGGTCGATGTGATCTCCAGCGCGCAACTGACGGCCACCGGCAAGGTGGGCCTGAAGGAGGTGCTCAACACCCTGATCCCGTCGTTCAACCTGCCGGGGATCAATGGCGGCGGCACGTCGTGGACGGTGCGGGCCATCACCATGCGCGGCCTGAACGGCGACCAGGCCCTGTTCCTGGTCAACGGCAAGCGGCGGCACGGCACGGCGCTGATCAACAACTTGGCCCGGGTCGGGCGCGGCGGCGCGCCGGTCGACCTAGACTTCATCCCGGCCTCGGCCATCGAGCGCATCGAGGTGCTGCGCGACGGCGCCTCGGCCCAGTACGGCTCGGACGCCATCGCCGGCGTGGTCAACATCATTCTCAAGCAGGACCAGAAGGGCGGCGCGTTCAGCTACACCGGCGGCCAGAACTATCTGGGCGATGGCGACACCCGCAGCGCCACCTTGAACTACGGCCTTCCCCTGGGCGACCAGGGCGGCTTCGTCCAGCTGGCCCTGAACTGGAAGAACAACGAGGCGGCTTCGCGCGCGGTCCCGTCGCGGGCCCAATACCTCTACCAGCCGACCGTCACGACCGCCGGCGGCGTCACCACGGTGACCCCCGACCCGCGCGACGCCACCGCCGACCGCTATTATTGGGGGCAGGGTTACGGCCCGGGCGAGGAGGACATCCTGGCGGCGTCATACAACGCCGAACTGCCCTGGCGCGACCTGACGCTCTATTCCACCAGCACGCTCAGCCACCGCTCGTCCAAGAAGAACACCGGCAGCTTCCTGCCCAACCTGGCGCCGGTGGCCGGCGTCACGGCCGGCCGGCCGCAGAACCGCAACTCGCTGCCCGAGGTCTATCCCGACGGCTTCAACGCCCTGCGGCGGATCTTCGAGCTCGACTTCCAGACCACCGTGGGCGCGCGCGGCCAGGCCAAGGGCTGGGACTGGGACCTGTCGACCACCTTCGCCCAGGACCATGCCCAGCTGGACGGCCAGAACACGCTCAACGCCACCCTCGGTCCGTCCAGCCCGACCTATTTCCACCTGTCGACCCACCAGTTCCAGCAGTGGACCACCAACCTCGATTTCACCCGTGAGTTCGAGGGCGTGCTGCCCCGTCCGCTTCAGGTGTCGTGGGGGCTGGAGCAGCGCTACGAGCACTTCCTGATCGAGCCGGGCGACGAGGCGTCCTACATCGTCGGCAACTACGTGATCCCGGCCGGTCAGCCGTTCGCCGGCCTGCGGCCCAATCCCGGCCTGGCCTCCTATGCCGGCACCGCGCCGGAAGACGCGGGCTCTGTCAGCCGCAACGTCTACGCGGCCTATGTCGATGTCGGGACCAACCTGACCGAGACTTGGTATGTCGGCGTGGCCGGCCGGCACGAGCGCTATACCGGCGACGTCGGCGACACCACCAGCGGCAAGCTGACCACGCGCTGGGAGTTCCTGCCAGGCTACGCGGTGCGCGGCACGTTCAGCAACGGTTTCCGCGCCCCGTCCCTGGCCCAGACGGTTTTCGCCAGCTCGACCATCAACGGCAACCTCTGCGCGGCCGCGCCCAACAATGTCTTCCGCGGCGTGCCCTGCGTGCCCGGCGAGTACCTGACCTTCCCGACCAAGGTGTTGCGCGCCGACTCCAGCGAGGCCCAGGCCCTGGGCGCGACGCCGCTGAAGCCCGAGACCTCGACCAACTACAGCGTCGGGATCACCGCCGAGCCAACCAGCCGCCTGCGGATCACGCTGGACGCCTACCAGATCGACATCGACGACCGCATCGTCGACACCAGCAACCTGGATCTCAGCGCCGCCCAGCTGGCCTCGCAACCGGCCTTGGCTCCGCTGCTGGCCCGCTTCCCGGCGGGTCTGGCGGCGACCTACTACACCAACGCCGTCTCGACGCGGACGACGGGCGTGGACCTGGTCGGCGAGTACGCCTTCGACCTCGGCGACTGGGGACGGCTGAACCTCAACGCCGCCTACGCCTTCAACAAGACCAAGATCACCCAGCAGATCGATACGCCGGCGGTGCTCAAGGCGGTCAATCCGAACCTGGTGCTGTTCGACCGCCAGAAGATCGCCGACCTGACCATCGGCACGCCGCGCAAGAAGCTGATCCTCGGCGCCGCCTGGAACCGCGACACGGTCTCGGCCAGCCTGCGGACCACGCGGTTCGGCGAGTACACCGAGGCCGGAACCTCGGCCAATCTCGACCGGACCTATAGCCCCAAGTGGGTGGTCGATCTCGACATCGCCTGGGATGTCCGGCCGAACACCAGCGTGGCGATCGGGGCCAACAACCTGTTCGACGAGCATCCGGACAAGATCGGCATCGTCAACGCCGACACCGGCCTGAATCAGTTCGGGATCTTCTCGCCCTTCGGCATCACCGGCGGCTACTACTACGGCCGCCTGACCCAACGCTTCTGAGGGAGGGCGCCATGCAACGACGCAGCCTCATCGCCGCTCTAACCGCCGCCGTCCTGCTCGCCGGCTGCGGCGCTTCAGGGGGAGGGAACGGGCAAGATTCCTTGAAGGTCGGCAGCCAGAGGGGCGGGACCAAGGCGATCCTGATCGCCTCGGGGGCCCTGGAAGGCGCGCCCTACAAGATCGAGTGGAGCGAGTTCGCCGCCGCCCAGCCCCTGCTCGAGGCAGTGGGGGCGGGGGCGGTCGATCTGGGCGAGGCGGGCGACGCGCCGTTCCTGTTCGCCTACGCCAGCGGAGCCAAGATTAAGGCCGTCCAGGCCGGCAAGAGCGGCGGCTCGGCGACGGCGCTGCTGGTCCGCAAGGACGCGCCGTTCCACGGCGTGGCCGACCTGCGCGGCAAGAAGATCGCCACGGGGCGCGGCTCGATCGGCCACTACCTGCTGCTGCGGTTGCTGGAAGAGGCGGGGCTGAAGCCGACCGACGTCCAGATCGTGTTCCTCAATCCCGGGGACGCCAAGGCGGCCTTCACCAGCGGCGCGATCGACGCCTGGGTGACCTGGGGCTCGTATGTCGCCCTGGCCAAGCTGCACGACGACGCCACGGTCCTGGCCGACGGCGAAGGGCGGCTCAGCGGCTACGGCTTCGAGGCGGCCAGCGAGGCGGCGATCACCGGCAAGCGGCCGCAGGTCGAGGACTTCCTGCGCCGCCTGGCCAAGGCGCGGCGCTGGGCGGGCGAGCATCCAGAGGCGTACGCGGCGGCCTTGTCGAAGGAGACAGGCCTGGCGCCGGACGTGGCGTTCTACACCGTCCGGCAATACCGCATCGCGCCGACGGAAATCGACGACAAGGCCGTGGCCGAGGCGACGGCGGTGCTCGACCGCTTCCGATCCGCCGGGGCCGTGACCTCGACCCGCGACCCGGCCGGCGCCTTCGACCGCTCGTTCAACGCGGCCGTCGCGCCGTGAGCCAGGACCTGACCTTGGCGACCGACGTACTGGTGATCGGCGGCGGCTTGGCGGGGACCTGGGCCGCCATCGCCGCCGCGCGCGAGGGCGCCGACGTCGTCCTGGCCGACAAGGGCCATTGCGGGACCAGCGGCGTCACCGCCACGGCCGGGCCCGGCCACTGGTGGGTGCCGCCCGAGGGCCGCGAGGGCGCGGTGGCCGACCGGCTCAAGCGCTCGCTGGGCCTGGGCGACCCGGACTGGATGCGGCGGATCCTGGACCTGACCTGGACCAGCCTGCCGACCTTGCGCGGCTACTACGACTTCTCGACCGACGACCGGGGCCAGCCGTTCTATCGCGGCCTGCGTGGGCCTGAGTACATGCGGGCGATGCGGAACCTGGCCCTGGCCCAGGGCGTACGCATCCTCGACCACCATCCGGCCCTGGAACTGCTGCGTCATGGGGACGGGTCGATCGCCGGCGCGGCGGGCCTGGCCCTGCGCGGCGAACGGCCCTGGACGATCCGGGCCGGCGCCGTGGTGCTGGCCACCGGCGGCTGCGCCTTCGCCTCGCGTCTGCTGGGCTCGGCCACCAACACCGGCGACGGCCTGCTGATGGGCGTCGAGGCCGGGGCCGACCTGTCGGGCATGGAGTTCACCAACTACTACACCGCCGCCTTGGCCGGCACGAACATGGCCCGCTCGATGGCCTACAGCTTCGCGCGCTGGTTTGACGCCGATGATCGCGAACTCGACATTCCCAACGGCCCCGACGTGACGCCGCACCTGGCGCGAGCCCTGATGGCCGGGCCGCTGTTCTGTCGCCTGGATCGCGTGCCCGAGGACATGCAGCGGGTGATGCCGCAGGTGCAGCCCAACTTCGTCCTGCCGTTCGACCGCAGGGGCATCGACGCCTATCGCGACCGCTTCGAGGTGACGCTGCACGCCGAGGGCACGGTGCGGGGGATCGGCGGCCTGCGGGTCGTCGATCAGGCCTGCCAGACCCAGGTCCCGGGCCTGTTCGCGGCCGGCGACGCGGCCAGCCGCGAGCTGGTCACCGGCGCGATCTCGGGCGGCGGGGCGGTCAATTCGTCTTGGGCGCTGTCGTCGGGTCAGTGGGCCGGGGCGGGCGCCGCGCGGCTGGCGCGGGACCACGGCGCGCGGGCCGACGACCTGGCTGTGGCCACGGGGCGCGTCGGTCTGAGGCCGGCTCGCGCCGAGCGGCCGGTCGATCTTCGCGCGACGGTCCAGACCGTGCGCGACGAGCTCAACGACTATGAGCGCAACATCTTCCGGCGCGGTCCGGCCTTGGCCGGGTCCATCGAGAGGCTGGACGACGTCTGGAGCGAACTGGCCGCCCATGCGCGCGGTGAGGGGCGGGCGTCCTTGCGGACGCGCGAAGCCGCCGCCCTGGTCGCCGCCGGGCGCTGGAGCAAGGCCTCGGCCCTGGCCCGGCGCGAAAGCCGCGGCATGCACCGGCGCGAGGACGCCTCCGGCCTGGATCCTCGCTTCGCGTCGCGCCAGCGGGCCGGCGGCCTGGACCGGGTCTGGACCGCCTTCGAGGCCGCGCCCGCCCAGGCGGAGGTGGCCTGATGATCGAGGTCGTCATCGACGAGCGCTGCAGCGGCTGCGGGACCTGCGTCGACGCCTGTCCCAGCGACGTGCTGGAGATCGGTCCGGGCGGCAAGGCGATCATCGCCCGCCAGGCCGACTGCCAGACCTGCCTGCTGTGCGAACTGCATTGCGCGGCCGACGCGCTGTTCGTCTGGCCCGACTGCGAGGCCCCGGCCGGGATCACCGCCGACCAGGCCCTGGCGTCCGGCCAGTTGGGCGCGTTCCGCCGCGACTCCGGATGGGGCGAGCACGCCGCGACCCACACCAACCAGCACTGGCGCATGGGCTCGATCTTCGAGCGCGCCCGCCTGCAGGCGATCGAGATCGCCGCCGGCAAGACCCTTCAAGCCGAGGAGAAGACCCGATGAGCCAAGAAAGCCTGGCCAAGCTGCTGGCCGACCTGCACGCCGAACGCGTCCGGACCTGGGATCCGGCCGCGCTGCAGATCAATATCGACCAGCGCGCGAGCCTGGTCGAGGCCGCTGACCCGTCCGCCTGGATCAAGGCCGGCGACGTGGTCGAGCCGTTCGTCCTGAAGGATGTCGAGGGCGGGGAGCTGACCCTGAAGAGCCTGACCGCCAAGGGGCCGGCGGTGCTGGTGTTCTTCCGCTTCGCCGGCTGCCCGGCCTGCAACATCGCGTTGCCCTATTACGAGCGCGCCTTGCAGCCGACGCTGAAGGCCCTGGGCGTGCCGCTGGTGGCCGTCAGTCCGCAGGTTCCCGAGCGGCTGGTCGAGATCCGCGCCCGTCACGACCTGTCGTTCAAGGTGGCGTCCGACACCGACAACGCCCTCGGCCGCCGGTTTGGAATTCTCTACACCGCCGACGAGGCCAGCCAGGCCGCCCAGCGGGCGCGGGGCGGCTCGATCGGCGAGACCACGGGGACCGGAACATGGGAGCTTCCCCAGCCGACCGTRGTGGTGATCGGTCGTGACCAGGTGGTGAAGTTCGCCGACGTCAGCCCCGATTGGCTGGTCCGGACCGAGGCCGAGCCGGTGGTCGCCGCGGTGCGGGCGCTGGCCGCCGTTCCCGCCTAGTTCTGACCCGACATAAAAGCGGGGGGGGGGGGCGCCCTAGAAGTTGTAGCGGAGGCCGACGAAATAGGTCCGGCCGCTGTGGGTGTAGACGTTGAGGCGGTTGCTATCGCCCACGTACTGGTCGTTGAACTCGTCGGTCAGGTTCACGCCCTCGATGCTGAGCTTGAGGTTCGGGCGGATGTTGATGCTGGCTTGGGCGTCGATGTTCAGGGTCGAGTTGGTGCCGTGATAGGCGTTGCCGTCGTTGCCGGGCACCTGGGTCAGGTAGCCGTCACGATAGGAGGCCRAGCCGCGGATGCTCCAGGTGTCGGTCTCGTAGTAGAGCGTGGCGTTGGCGGCGTGCTTGGACAGGCCCACCAGCGTGGCGTTGACCGTCGGCGCGCCCGGCGTGGTGGACGTCAGATACTCGATGTCCGAGTCCACGAAGGTGTAGTTCAGGATGTAGCCGAAGTGGCTCCAGGCGCCGGGCAGGAAGGTCAGCGGCTGCTGCCAGTTCAGCTCGAAGCCCTTCAGGTCGCCGCCGTTGGAATTGACCGGCTGGGTGACGTCGAAGATGTCGGTCGGG
>NZ_JBFTZS010000247.1:0-6879 GCF_056406675.1 Caulobacter sp. P1_B12_2
CGGCGGAGAAGGCCGGGGCGACGTCGACGCCCTCTGGCGTGACCCAGACCGCGCCCTCCGGAGCGGCGGCGGTCGCGCCGGCCTCGAAGGCGATGCTCGTGAAGTCGGGGAACTGGCTCATGCCTCTACTCCCATGGGGGCTCYCTCGAAGGCGGCCGAGAACCGGATGGGCGTCAGGGGCGGACAGCGGGAATCGGGCCCAGGAACCCGCACGCTGGGCGGATCGGCGGCGAAGTCGGCGATCTTGGGCGTGGCCACCTCCACCGGCTTGTCGTCGGCGTTGGGGAAGGCGGTGACGCCCAGGATCTTGCGGCTCTTGTCGGCGAAGGCGGCCTCCTGCGCGGCGCGGGTGGCGGCGACGATGTCGGCGACCAGGCCGCTCTCCAGCGCCTTGACGATCCCGCCGGCCGCCTCGATGGCCTGGAAGCCGCCCCAGGCGGCGCGGGCCAACTGGTCGGTCAGACTGTCGAGGTACCAGGACCCGCCGGCCGGATCGGCGACGCGGCCCAGATGACTTTCTTCCATCAAGACGAGCTGGGTGTTGCGGGCCTGGCGGCGGCCGAAGGCGGTGGGCAGGCCGATGGCGTCGGAGAAGGCGCCCAGCACGATGGCGTCCGCCCCGCCGACCGCCCCGGCGAAGCCCGCCGAGGTCAGGCGCAGCAAGTTGGTCCAGGCGTCGGCCCGGGTCAGCATGCGCTGCGAGGATCGGACCTCGATGACCGCCGGGACCGAGACGCCGCACGCGTCGGTGATCCGCGCCCACAGGGCCCGGGCGGCCCGGACCTTGGCCACGCCGGTGAAGTATTCGGCGTCGAGGCTGACGCCCAGGGTGATCCGCGAAAAGGCCTCTTCCATCGACAGACCGGCGCGGACCAAGGCCTTGGCGTAGGCCAGGGCGCTGGCGGCCATCACCGCCAGCTCCTCGGTGTTGGAGCCGCCGGCCTCATGCGCCGCGCGGCCGGTGGCCAGAAACAGGCTGGCCTTGGCGTAGGTCTGGGACAGGCGGGCGCCGACCGTGGCGGCCGAGATCAGGTGGCCTTCGATCGGTCCGGGGCTGACGCCGGCCTGGGCGAAGGCGGTCAGCGGATCCATGTGGAACGCCAACGGTGCATTGGGCGCGGCCTTGGCCAGGCCGCCCAGCCAGTCGGCGGCCTTGGGGCCCAGGAAGCCGGCGTCCAGGGCGACGGGGGCCAGGTCCAGCATCACGCCGCTCAGCGCCTGGGCCAGGTCCTGCAGCGAGCCGACGGCGACGCCGTTGACGCCCGTCGGATCGAGGGCCAGCAGTACGGAAGCCGCGCCGCCCTCCAGGTCCTTCATGATCTCGGCGGCGGCCTGACGGGGATCGGGATGGGCGGCGCGCATGCGCAGGTCCCAGGGCCGGTCGGCGTCGCGGGCCCGCAGGTCGCGCGCCACGGCCACGCCGTCTTCCGCCGTGTAGAGGGGCCGGATGGCGATTCCGTCGGGGGTGTTGGTGACGAGCGCGTCGTCGAACGCCTGGCCCTTCAGCGTCTTCTCGACCAGGGACATCCATTTGGCCTGGGCCTTGGCGTGGTCCAGAGAACCGAAATCCTCCGCCAGCGGCGTGATCGGCTGAGTCACGACGTTTCTCTCCTGCACTGCAGCATTTTCTTGTTTTGGTCAGCAGATGCGCCCGTGCCCTAGGGTAGGTCAAGCGCTTGCGCGCGGTGCGAACGACCGTTTAAGCTAACGGTGTTTACATGAGCGGCCCGCAGCGGCCGCACCAAAGGAGACGTCCCCCATGGCCTTGCCGCCGATCCTGCGCGACCGCCTGCGCCTGCCCGTCATCGCGTCTCCGCTGTTCATCATCAGCAATCCCGACCTGGTCATCGCCCAGTGCAAGGCCGGCGTTGTCGGGTCGTTCCCGGCCCTGAACGCGCGGCCGATCTCGCAGCTGGACGAGTGGTTGGCGCGTATCACCGAGGAGCTGGCGGCCTACGACCGCGCCAACCCCGATGCGCCCTCGGCCCCGTTCGCGGTCAACCAGATAGTCCACAAGAGCAACAACCGGCTCGAGGAAGACATCGCCATGTGCGTCAAGCACAAGGTCCCGGTGGTCATCACCTCGCTGGGCGCCCGCGAGGATCTGAACAGCGCGATCCACTCGTACGGCGGCATCACCCTGCACGACGTGATCAACGACCGGCACGCCCACAAGGCCATCGAGAAAGGCGCTGACGGCCTGATCCCGGTCGCGGCCGGCGCGGGCGGCCACGCCGGCACCCTGTCGCCGTTCGCCCTGGTCCAGGAAATCCGCCAGTGGTTCGACGGGCCGGTGGCGCTGTCGGGCTCGATCGCCTCGGGCCGCTCGATCCTGGCCGCCCAGGCCATGGGCGCGGACCTGGCCTATATCGGCTCAGCCTTCATCGCGACGAAGGAGGCCAACGCGCCTCAGGGCTACAAGGACACCATCGTCGAGGCCTCGGCCAACGACATCGTCTATTCCAACCTGTTCACCGGCGTGCACGGCAACTATCTGCGCCAGTCGATCGAGCGGGCAGGGCTGGACCCCGCCAACCTGCCGGTCAGCGACCCGTCGGCCATGAACTTCGGCTCGGGCGGCAACCAGGAGGCCAAGGCCTGGCGCGACATCTGGGGCTCGGGCCAGGGCGTCGGCGCGATCGACGCGGTGCTGACGGCCGGCGAACTGGTCGCCAAGTTCGCGGAGCAATACGAGGACGCCAAGGCGGAGCTGGCGGCCAAGACGGCCTTCACATCGGGCGCCCGCCTGGCTTTCGCGGCCCAGTAAACGGGGACAGCCGGAGGACCGACGGCCGTCGGTCCTCCGAGACTCGCGGTGGGGCGACACTGGAGGCGTTGAAACCCTCCAGGAGCTCCCATGTCCAACGACGCCACGCCTCGCCTGTCGCTGCCCTTCGTGGCCGCCGGCCAGGCCCAGAAACACATCACCGTCAACGAGGCCCTCGGCAAGCTGGACGGCCTCGTCCAACTGGCCGTGCAGAGCCGCACGGTCACCGCCCAGCCCGGCTCGCCCGCCGACGGGGCGATGCACATCCTGCCGATCGGGGCGACCGGCGCCGCGTGGTTCGACAAGGCCGCCGGCCTGCTGGCCCGTCACGCCGACGGCGTCTGGGAGACCCTGGCCCCGTCGGCCGGCTGGCTGGCTTGGATCATCGACGAGGGCCTGGCTCTGATCCACGACGGGGCCAACTGGACGCCGCTGTCCTCGACCTTCAAGAATCTGACGGCCGCCCGCTCGCCGTTCTTCGCCACGACCCGGTTCGAGATTCTCGAACAGGAGGTGACCCTGTCGGGCGCGTCGGTCGCCACCACGGTGGCGATCCCCAGCCGCGCCATCGTGCTGAGCGTCTCGACCCGCACCAGTGTGGCGATCACGGGGGCCGCCTCGTACAACTGCGGCGTGGCCGGCGACACGGGGAAGTTCGGCGCGTCACTGGGCGTGGCCAAGAACGCCAGCAATGTCGGGGTGGTCGGCCCCACAGCCTACTATGCCGACACCCCCGTGGTGATCACGGCGGCCGGCGGCGCCTTCACCGGCGGCAAGGTGCGGGTGTCGATACAGGTCATGAGGTTCGATCCGCCGGCGGCCGTTTAACCACAACGGGGACAGACGCATGCGCCTGTCCCCAACCGTCGCAGGGGCGTCTCGACGCCTTGACCTCACGAACCAACGCCGCTACCAACCCGCCACCTTTGGGGAGTAGCCGCCCGCACCGATCAGCGGGGCCCGTCGTCAACATACTTATCCTTCGGGATATGGCGCGGGTGGAGGAAGCATCAGCTTCCGCGGCGAGACCAATGGCGTCGGTTTCCGTTCCGGGCTGGGCGGGGTCTCCGATGCTATTGGCGTGCGCTCGGCCCGGACGGTGTTTTTAGATCCATGGAACCCCTGCTCGTTTCGGCCCTCGTGGTCGCCATCGCCGAGATCGGCGACAAGACCCAACTTCTCGCGATCATCCTGGCCACGCGCTTCAAGAAGCCCGTACCGATCATCCTGGGCATCCTGGTCGCCACCCTGGCCAACCACGCCCTGGCGGCCCTGGCCGGTTCGCTGGTCTCGGGCCTGTTCGACGGCGCCTGGTTCAAATGGGCCATCGCCGTCTCGTTCGTCGCCATGGCCGCCTGGGCGCTGATCCCCGACAAGGCCGACGACGACATGCCTGGCGGCAAGGGCCGGTACGGCGTGTTCCTGACCACCACCATCGCCTTCTTCCTGGTCGAGATGGGCGACAAGACCCAGATCGCCACGGTCGCCCTGGGCGCGCGCTTCCACGACGTGCTCTGGGTCGCGGCGGGCACGACGTTCGGCATGATGCTGGCCAACGCCCCGGCCGTTTATTTCGGCGAGGCGGTGACCAAGGTCGTGCCGTTGAAGTACGTCCGCATCGGCGCGGCGCTGATCTTCCTGGGCCTGGGCGTCTGGGCCGGGATCGAGGCCTTCAGGGCCTAGCGCAACCTAAGTCCCTGTCTCCCCGTTCTCCCGCATCTGGAATTGGGAGGATGGGAAGATGAGCGACTTATCGCCGTCGGAATTTCACGAAGACGTCTATGCGCACCCGCTGATCTCGTGGGGCGCGGTCATTGCCGGGGTGGTGGTGGCCATCGCGCTGGGGGCCTTGCTCAATATTCTGGGCCTCGCCATCGGCGCGACCGCCGCCAATCCGTGGACCATGGACAGCGGCGACGCCAAGGGGCTGACCCTGGGTGGCGGCCTGTGGGTGGCGTTCTCCAACGCCGTCGCCCTTCAGGTCGGGGCCTTCATCGCCGCCCGGGCCGCCAAATATCCAGACCACCACAAGGGCCTGTTCCAAGGCCTGGCGGTCTGGGGCGTGGCGTTCGTCCTGGCCTTCGCCGGCCTGGGTTCGGGCGTGGGCGGCGTCCTGCGTGGCGCCGACACCGCCGCCACGGCCTACGTCACGGCCGCCGACGACGCCTCGGTTCCCGCCGACGGTCGGGTCAGCGAGGCCGACGCCAAGGCCGCGGCCGAGAAGACCGGCGACGTCCTGGCCACCCTGGCCTGGTGGGGCGTGGCGACCATGGTCCTCGGCGCGGCCGGCGCCATCGCCGGCGGCCGCTTGGGCGCCCGTCACCCTGTCTGGCATCGACGCGTGCGCGTCGTGTCCACCAACGTCTAAGGAGAGCACGACATGAAAGGCGCATTCCTCTGGCTGCTGGGCATCCCGCTGCCGATCATCCTGCTGCTGTATCTGTTCCACGTGCTTTGACGTGACGAGGCCCGCTCGCCCTTGATGCGGGCGGGCCTCAGCGCCACAAGGGTTCTCCACGAAGGGAACCTTGATGACMGACCGCGGCTGGGAGTTCTGGATCGACCGCGGCGGCACCTTCACCGACATCGTCGCGCGGCGTCCGGACGGCAGCCTGCTGACCCACAAGCTGCTGTCGGAAAATCCCGAGCAATATGACGACGCCGCGGTCGCCGGYGTCCGAGCTCTGCTTGAGGGCGAAGCCGCAATCGACGCGGTCAAGATGGGCACCACCGTCGCTACCAACGCCTTGCTGGAGCGGGCCGGCGAACCGACAGTCCTGGCGATCACCCAGGGCCACGCCGACGCCCTGCGGATCGGCTACCAGGCCCGGCCCAAGCTGTTCGACCGCCACATCGTCAAACCCGAGGCGCTCTACACCCACGTCGTCGAGATCGACGAGCGGATCAGTGTCGAGGGCGAGGTGCTGCGCCCGCTGGACGAGGCGGCCGCCCGCGCCGGACTGCAAGACGCTTTCGACGCCGGCTTTCGCGCCGTGGCCGTCGTGCTGCTGCACGGTTTCCGGTTCACCGACCACGAGGCGCGGGTGGCGGCGATCGCCCGCGAGATCGGCTTCACACAAGTGTCGGTCAGCCGCGAAGTCAGCCCGCTGATGAAGCTGGTCGGACGGGGCGACACGACGGTGGTCGACGCCTACCTCTCGCCGATCCTGCGCCGCTATGTCGACAAGGTGGCCGACGCCCTGGGTCGCGAGACGCGGCTGCTGTTCATGCAGTCCAACGGCGGCCTGACCGACGCCCATGCCTTTCGGGGCAAGGACGCGATCCTTTCCGGCCCGGCCGGCGGCGTGGTCGGCATGGCCAAGACCGCCGCCCAGGCCGGGTTCGAGCGGGTGATCGGCTTCGACATGGGCGGCACCTCGACCGATGTCTGCCATTTCGCCGGCGAATACGAGCGGGCCTACGAGACGGTGGTGGCCGGGGTGCGGATGCGTGCGCCGATGATGAACATCCACACCGTGGCGGCCGGCGGCGGTTCGATCTGTTCGTTCGACGGGGCGCGGTTCCGGGTCGGTCCGGCCTCTGCCGGGGCCAATCCCGGTCCGGCCTGCTACCGGCGTGGCGGGCCGCTGACGGTCACCGACTGCAATGTCATGCTGGGCAAGCTGTCGCCCGACTTCTTCCCGGCGGTGTTCGGCCCGAACGCCGACCAGCCGCTGGACCGCGACGTGGTGGTGGCCAAGTTCGAGGTCCTGGCGGCCGAGATCCTGGCGGCGACCGGCAAGGCCATGACGCCCGTCGAGGTCGCCGAGGGCTTCGTGACCATCGCCGTGGAGAACATGGCCAAGGCCGTGCGGCAGATCTCGATCCAGCGCGGCTACGACGTCACCAAGTATGTCCTGGCCTGTTTCGGCGGCGCGGGCGGCCAGCATGCCTGCCTAGTAGCCGACGCCCTGGGCATGACCGAAGTGATGATCCACCCGTTCGCCGGGGTGCTCAGCGCCTACGGCATGGGCCTCGCCGACCTGCGGACGCTGCGCGAGGCGACGGTGGAGCGGCCCTTAGCCGAGGCCGCGGACCACCTCGCCATCCAGGTCACCGCGTTGGCGGCTGAGACGGAGGCGGCGCTCTGGGCGCAGAACGTACCGCTGATC
>NZ_JBFTZS010000248.1:0-6871 GCF_056406675.1 Caulobacter sp. P1_B12_2
GGGTTGAGGGTGGCGACGAGGTTGCTTTCGATCAGCCGGCCGGCGGTCGGGGCGACCATGATCACCCGCCAGGACGAGACGAGGTCGGCGTCGGGCTTGCCGCGCACGGCGACGCCGGGCTCGTCCAGGCGCGGCGACAGCTTGACCTGCACGCCCAGCCCGCCGTCGCCGCGTCCGGTCAGGTAGAGGCCGGCATAGTCCTTGAGGTCGGCCTCGGTGATCGCGAAGGCGGGGCCCCCGTCCTTGCCCTCGCCGTGGCAGACCAGCGGGGCGTCATACAGATTGTGCTCGCGCAGCGTCGAGGCCTGGACCGGATCGAACTCGCCCTCGTGGCTGCTGCCGAACTTGCCCAGGTTCAGGCCCCAGCAACGATAGTCGGCCGGGAAGTCGAACCGGGTCTCCTCGTTGCGGATATTGACCGCGTCGAGCCCTGGCTGCTGCGGCAGCACGTAGCGGAAGGCCACGCCGTCGTCATAGGCGCGCACGATCACCCGCAGCTGGCGCTTGCGGCCCTCGGGTTCCTGGAAATCGATGCTGAGCTGGTTGTAGTGATCGCGGACCGTCCGGGCCTTGCCGGCGACCAGATCGTAGTTGGTGTCGTTGGTGGACGGGGCGGCGCCGGTGATCTTCAGGCCGTGGCTAAGCCCGCCGCCGACGCTGAGCACCAGGCCCAGCGGGGAGGGCGCCAGCAGGGGCCGGCCCCTGTACGCGACCGCGTAGCGGGCTTGGCCGTCGCCGTCCGAAACCGTGACCCGCAGGGCGCCGTCGGGGGAGGAAAGCCGCTGTTCGGCCGCGCCTGCCGGACCCACCGCGAGGAGCGCCATAGCCGCGCCAGACATCAGGCCCGCCGCGCGAAGAAACCGAAGGTCCCGCATGTTTCGCTCCCCCGCCGCTTAATGGGCGTTTCTATTTGTCACACAAATTAGACTGTGTATGGATCGCCGTCGAGTATTTAGATACCGGTACCAGAGACGACCTCCGATTGCTCAGACCGCTCTGGCGTGCGAGTGACAACGTTGTCGGAGTTTAACGATAAATGTGGGGAGTTATGAACACCAAGGCCTTCTGCGCCGCGTTGCTGGCGACCACCCTTCTGACCACCTCCGTCCTGCCTGGCGCGGCGTCCGCCGCCGACAGCAAGAGCACCGCCCATCCGGCCCTCTGGCCGGCGGCCAAGAGCCAGGGTCTGGTCGATCCCCAGACCGAAGCCTTCGTCGAGTCGCTGCTGGGCAAGCTGACCCTCGAGGAGAAGGTCGGCCAGATGATCCAGGGCGACATCGGCTCGGTGAAGCCGGAAGACCTGAAGACCTATCCGCTGGGCTCGATCCTGGCCGGCGGCAGCTCGCCGCCGCTGGGGGCGCCCGACCGCTCGCCGATCGGCCCGTGGGTCAAGTCGGTCGAGATCTTCCGCGCCGCCGCCGCCCAGCGCCAGGGCGGCACGCAAATCCCTCTGATGTTCGGCATCGACTCCGTGCACGGCCACGGCAACGCCGTCGGCGCGACGCTCTTCCCGCACAACATCGGCCTGGGCGCGGCGCGCGACCCCGAGCTGATCCGCAAGATCGGCGCGGCCACCGCCCAGGAAACCGCCGCCAGCGGTTTCGACTGGGCGTTCGGCCCGACCCTGACCGTGCCACGGGACGACCGCTGGGGCCGGACCTATGAGGGCTATTCGGAAGATCCGCAGATCGTCCGCGACTATGCCGGCCAGATGATCCTGGGCCTCCAAGGCGCGGTTTCCCAAGGCGGCGTCATCCAGCAAGGCCACGTCGCGGCCAGCGCCAAGCACTTCCTCGGCGACGGCGGCACCCATAACGGCAAGGACCAGGGCGACGCCCAGGTCTCCGAAGCCGAGCTGATCCGCCTGCACGCTCAGGGCTATGTGCCGGCCATCAACGCCGGGACCCTGACCATCATGGCGTCGTTCAACAGCTGGAACGGCGAGAAGATGCACGGCAACAAGAGCCTGCTGACCGACGTGCTGAAGGGCAAGATGGGCTTCGACGGCTTCGTCGTCGGCGACTGGAACGGTCACGGCCAGGTGGCCGGCTGCACGCCCAAGACCTGCGCCCAGGCCGCCAATGCGGGCCTGGACATGTACATGGCGCCCGACAGCTGGAAGGACCTCTACGCCAACACCCTGGCCCAGGCGAAGTCGGGCGAGATCCCGATGGCCCGCATCGACGACGCCGTGCGCCGCATCCTGCGCGTGAAGGCCAAACTCGGCCTGTTCCAGCAGGCGCGGCCGCTGGAGGGCAAGGAAGCCCTGATGGCCTCGGCCGAGCACAAGGCCATCGCCCGCCAGGCGGTGCGCGAGTCGCTGGTGCTGCTGAAGAACAACGGCGTCCTGCCGCTGAAGGCCTCGGCCAATATCCTGGTGGCAGGCTCGGGCGCCGACGACATCGGCCAGCAGGCCGGCGGCTGGACCCTGTCGTGGCAGGGCACCGGCAACACCAAGGCCGACTTTCCCAACGCCCAGTCGATCTATTCGGGCCTGAAGGAGACGGTCGAGGCCTCGGGCGGCTCGGCCACGCTCAGCGTCGATGGTGCGTTCGACAAGAAGCCCGACGTCGCGATCGTGGTGTTCGGCGAGACGCCCTATGCCGAGGGCGTGGGCGACATCAAGACGCTGGAATTCCAGCCCGGGACCAAGACCGACCTGGCCCTGCTCAAGAAGCTGAAGGCCGCCGGCGTGCCGGTGGTGGGCGTGTTCCTGTCGGGCCGCCCGCTGTGGGTGAACCCCGAGATCAACGCCTCGGACGCCTTTGTCGCCGCCTGGCTGCCGGGCTCTGAAGGCGGCGGGATCGCCGACGTGCTGGTCGGCGACAAGGCCGGCAAGCCGCGCACCGATTTCCACGGCAAGCTGTCGTTCAGCTGGCCCAAGACCGCCGGCCAGTTCACCCTGAACCGCGGCGACAAGACCTATGATCCGCAGTTCGCCTATGGCTACGGCTTGACCTACGCCTCCAAGGTGCGCGTCGGGACGCTGTCGGAGAAGGCCGGCTTCACGGTCGCCACCGAGAACGTCAGCGACTATTTCGTCGGCGGCAAGACGCCGGCGCCGTTCGACTTCAAGCCGTCGCCGAGCACCGCGGTGCAGATCCGCCCCGTCGACGCCGGCAACGTGCAGGAGGCCGGCCGCCAGCTGACCTTCTCGGGCGACCGGCCGGCCACGGTCTCGCTGGCCGCCGACCAAGCCTTCGACCTGTCGTTCCAGACCAACGCCGACATCGCCCTGCTGGTCGACTATCGCCTCGACGCCAAGCCGACCGGTCCGGTCACCCTGGGGATCGGCTGGGGCAAGCTGGACGTGACGCCGGTTCTGGCCGCTTCGCCGGTCGGCGAATGGAAGAGCCTGAAGGTCTCGCTCAAATGCTTCCAGGCGGCGGGAACCGACGTGACCAAGGTCACCGCCCCGTTCGAACTGTCGACAGCCGGCAAGCTGACGGTGTCGCTGCAGAGCGTGAAGCTGACGACCGACCCGGCGGGCGCTGTGTGCCCGGGGAAGACCGCGAACTAGTTCGTTTTTCTACCCGCTCATCCCGGCATTCGCCGGGATGAGCGGATTTTGGAGTAGGTCATC
This sequence comes from Caulobacter sp. P1_B12_2, assembly GCF_056406675.1. Classification (NCBI taxonomy): domain Bacteria; kingdom Pseudomonadati; phylum Pseudomonadota; class Alphaproteobacteria; order Caulobacterales; family Caulobacteraceae; genus Caulobacter; species Caulobacter sp. P1_B12_2. The sequence goes on from NZ_JBFTZS010000248.1 coordinate 3,584, forward strand.
CATGTGTTCGAAGCTCCTGGGCCTGCTGGCCGCGACGGCTCTAAGCGCCGCCGGCGCATCGGCCCACGCCGCGCCGCTGCTGGCCCCGGTCTTCACCGACCACGCCGTCCTGCAGCGCGGCCAGCCGATCCGGGTGTGGGGCGCGGCCAGGCCGGGGGCGGTGGTCGAGCTGTCGCTGGGCGGGTCCAAGGCCAGCGCGACGACGGACGCAGAGGGGCGCTGGTCCACGACCTTGCCGGCTCGCGAACCGGGCGCGGCCCTGACCCTGACGGCCCAGACGGGCGGTGAGCGCCAGACGATCTCGGACCTGCTGGTCGGCGATGTCTGGCTGTGCTCGGGCCAGTCGAACATGGAATACCCGCTGCGCCGGTCCCTGAACGGCGAGGCCGAGGCGGCCAATTCGGCCGATCCGAACATCCGCCTGCTGCAGACGGGCCGCACCAGCCTGCCCGCGCCGACGACCGCCCTGCCGAAGGAAGCGGTCTGGCGCGCCGCCAGCCCGGAGTCGGCCAACAATTTCAGCGCCGCCTGCTTCTTCATGGGCCGCGAGCTGAAGAAGACCACCGGCGCGCCGATCGGCCTGATCGACGCCACCTGGGGCGGTTCGGTGATCCAGGACTGGATCAGTCGCGAAGGCCTGGCGGCCTTGGGCGACTATGACGAGGGCCTGGCGGCTCTGGCCGAATACGCCCAGTCGCCGCAATCGGGCGCGGCGCTGTGGAGCGGGATGCTCGCCCGCTGGGCCGCCAAGGCCGAGCCGCAGGCCGCGACCTGGAGCCGCCCGGACTTCGACGACCACGACTGGAAGACCATGCCCGCGGAGCAGTTCTGGGAGACCAATCCCGGGCTGGAGACCTTCGACGGCACGATCTGGTTGCGAGCCGTGATCACCCTCACTGATCGGCAGGCGGCCCAGGGCGCGACCCTGTCGCTGGGCCCGATCGACGACCTGGACACCACCTTCGTCAACGGCCGCGAGGTCGGCTCCTCGCAGGGCTGGGACCGGCCGCGCGACTACAGGATCGCGCCGGGCGTGCTGAAGGCCGGCCCCAATCTGATCGCCGTGCGGGCTATCGACACCAGCGGCGGCGGCGGGGCCTGGGGGCCGGCCGCCCAGAAGGGCCTGAAGTTCGAAGACGGTTCGTTCGCCCCGCTGGGCGCGACCTGGCGCTACAAGATCTCGGCGACCCTCGCCCAGAGCGGCCTGCCGCCCACCGCGCCGTGGGTGGGGACCAGCGGCCTGTCGACCCTGCGCAACGGCATGATCGCGCCGCTCGTTCCCTATGGCCTGAAGGGCTTCGCCTGGTACCAGGGCGAGGCCAATGTCGCCGAGCCGGCGGCCTATGCCCGCCTGCTGCCGGCCCTGGTCGCCGACTGGCGTCGTTGGTTCGAGGCTCCGGATCTGCCGTTCCTGGTGGTGCAACTGGCCGACTTCGGGCCGCGCCAGACCGCGCCGGTCGAGTCCGGCTGGGCCGGCGTGCGCGACGTCCAGCGCCGCGTGGCCGCGAACGATCCCAAGGTCGGCCTCGCCTCGGCCGTCGACATCGGCGACATCTACGACATCCACCCGGCCAACAAGCAGCAGGTCGGCCATCGCCTGGCGCTGCAGGCCCGCAAGCTGGCCTACGGCGAGACGGGTCTGGTCGCCGCCGGTCCGGCCCCGCTGTCGGCGACGCGGGCCTCCGGCGCGGTGGTCGTGCGGTTGGATCAGCCGGCGGTGGTCCAGGCCGACGCTCGCCCGGTCGGATTCGAGCTGTGCGATGCCGCCGGCGTCTGCCGTTTCGCTGATGCGGCCCTGACCAGCGACCAGGTCCGGCTGGCGATCCCGGCCGGCTTCGCGCCGGTCAAGGTCCGCTTCGCCTGGGCCGACAGTCCGATCCTCAATCTCTATGGCCGCACCGGACTTCCGGCGACGCCGTTCGAGCTGGCGATCGCGCCCTAGTCGTCCGTCGGCGGCCGATCCAGGCCGTTTTGGTTAAAATGACGGACGCGGCCTGGGCCGCGTTCCGGCGAAATTCTAGGGTTTCGCTGCATTCCAGCTGCGCCGGGCCGCGCCTAGGCTGGTTGTCTGGCTTGTGCTGGGGCGCAACCAAACCTTGGTTCGGAAGTGGACCAGCGCGGGCAGGGGGCGGACGGCGCGCGCGGGATCGCGCGCGCCGTTAACCAGCAACGTATTGACCCTCAACGGCATTGTCTCCGTGTAGGAGAGCGTAGAGTGCCCGACGTCGCGTATCAGGAACTGGCCGAACTTTGGGAGGCGGTGTTCGGCGAGCAGCCGTCCGTCGTCGCCGAGCCGGGCCTGACGGCCCAGGTGCTGGTCAGTTGCCTGCCGCCGGCCGAGCCTTACAGTTTCCGCGGCGAGGACGAGTCCGATGGCTAGACCGCCAGCCCCTTGAGCCGTTCGCGCAGGTCGCCCAGGGCGTCCAATTGCAGGTTCAGCTTGCAGAACAGCTGCTCGGGCACGGCCTTGGCCTTGTCGCGCAGCGTCACGCCGGCCGGGGTCAGGGTAATGATCACTCGTCGCTCGTCCTCGGGATCGCGGGCGCGCTCCACCAGCCCCTGGGCCTCCATCCGCTTGAGCAGCGGGGTCAGGGTGCTGGACTCCAGGTCCAGCGCCTCGCCCAGGGCGCCCACCGTGCGCGGACTGGTCTCCCACAGCACCAGCATGACCAGGTACTGTGGATAGGTCAGGCCCAGGGCGTCGAGCATCGGCCGGTACAGCCGCGTCACCCGATTGGCGGCGCCGTAGAGAGCGAAGCACAGCTGACGATCGAGGCGTAGCGCCTCGACCGTTTCACCGTTGGTCTTTTGGGTCTTCGAGGTCATGCGGCCTTTGTGGTGATCGCGACGTCGACATTGCCGCGCGTGGCGTTGGAATAGGGGCAGACCTTGTGCGCCGTCGCAACCAGGGCTTCGGCTTCTTCCTGGGTCAGGCCCTGGGTTTCGACCTCCAGCGCGTCCGTAGTGTACAAGGAGATGGAAGCTAGCATGGATAACAATTTAGATTCAAAAATTGAACACCTTTATCAAATTAACACATCTTTTTTTCAATATATGCGGCATTTAGTCGAAGAAACATTAAAAACACAGCCTTATCACTTAACACCCACTAAATTTTATATCTTAAACTACATTGCCAGCGGCACAAAGTATATGGTAGCAGATATTTCAAATAAACTTCACTTAACCTCGGGCGCTACAACTAGCTTATTAAATCAATTGGAAGAAGAATCTCTCATTCAGCGCGTGCGAGACGAAAAAGACCGGAGAGTCGTGTGGGTTTCACTG
>NZ_JBFTZS010000249.1:0-6851 GCF_056406675.1 Caulobacter sp. P1_B12_2
CCGGGGCCGGCGCCGCCAAGGGCGGCGACGTCGACCGCTTCAAGGGCGCGCCCTACCACGCGCCGCTCAAGCGCCTGGACGAGACACTCGCGGCGCGTAAACCACGTCTGAGGTGGAAACCTGTGGCCGCCGCGCCACTGGCGGCGGAATAGGCGCCACAGTCTGACGAATCGGAACGGGGCGCCTTTACGGGAGGGCGCCCCGTTCTCATATCGGGTTCTGTGAGCCGAGGAGGCCGGCCGTCGCCGGGATCAAACGGACCACTGGACCCGTTTTTCCCTGCCATGAACCTTGCCCTCGCCATGCCGCCCGTGCGCTTCTCCGTCGCTGATGAACTCGCCCGCGAGCTTCTCGGGCGGATTTCGCGCGTCGTTCTGGTGACGCTGGGCCTGATCCTGATCGTGGCCGGTTTCCTGATCGCGCCGCTGCCCGGCCCGCTGGGCGTGCCGCTGACGGTGGCCGGCCTGATGCTGGTGCTGCGCAACTCGTTCCGGGCCCGCAAGCAGTTCGTCCGCTTCCAGCACGCCCACCCCAAGCTGCTGTTCCCGCTGCGCCGCCTGCTGCGGCGTGAGCCGGAAGTGCTGCCGGTCGCCTGGCAGCAGGTTCTGCGCATGGAGCGCGTGGTCATGCCGCGTCGCTGGCGGGTGGCCAAGCGCTGGCGCCAGTCGCTCAAGCGCGGCGCTCTCAAGCGCCAGTCCGCCAAGCAGGGCTTGTGAGCTCGGCGGCCGAAACGCTCGCCAGACTGCCTTCGAGGCTATACCGCCGCCGTCGCCGTCTGGCCCTCGTCCTGCGGGAAACCGCGGGGCGTGTCGCCCGCTGGGCGGCGCTGGCCTTCGGCATACTGGTGCTGCTGGCCGGGGTGATCCTCACGCCGCTGCCGGGACACCTGGGGCTGCCGCTGCTGGTCGTCGGGCTGATGATCGTGCTGCGCAACTCGTTCCAGGCCAAGCGCCGCTTCCTGCGCTGGCAGCGTCGGCATCCCAAGCTGATCTTCCCGATCCGCAGGCTGATGCGTCGCGAGCCGGAGATCATGCTGGTGGCCTGGCAGCAGCTCCTGCGGTCCGAGAAGCTGTTCCTGCGCAAGGCGTCCTGGCGGGTGCTCAAGCGCGGCCGCAAGCACATCAAGCGGCGTTGGTTGAAGAAGCAGCCGGTTTAGGCTGCGTCTCTTCCCCCTGTGGGGGAAGACGACCGCGAAGCGRTCCGTAGGGGGCAAGTGCTCGCCGCGCTACGCTAGCCGGCTGTCTTCTTGCCACCCACCACTTGCCCCCACCTGACCGCTACGCGGTCTRTCCGCCCCCAAAGGGGGCGGAGCGCTCACCGACCACCAAAAAGGGCGCGCCCCGCGAGGAGCGCGCCCTTGATGTTTTCGCAAGTCCGAAACCGCTATTGCAGCTTCGAGCCGATCTGGCCGATCGCCGTGTCGACCAGGCCGTCCGAACCGCCGGAGGCGAGGCGGGCGACCAGGATCTGCTCGGCGGCCTGGGCGGCGAGGTCGACAGCGGCCGACTTGACGTCGGCGGCGGCCTGGGCCTCGGCCTGAGCGATCTTGCGTTCGGCCATTTCGGCGCGGCGCGTGATCTGCTCCTCGAGCTTGGCCTTGGCTTCCGTCGCGATCAACGCGGCGTCGGCCTTGGCGGCTTCGATCATGCCGGCGGCCTGACGCTCGGCTTCTTCCCGCTGGGCCTTCACGTCCGCGAGCAGGGCCTGGGCCTCTTCCCGCAGTTGCTGGGCTTCGTCGAGTTCGGCCTTGATCTTGGCCGCGTGGGCGTCGAGCCCCGCGAACAGGGCGCCCGGCAGGACCTTGAGCACGACCAGCAGGCCGATGAACGCGGCCAGGCCGACCAGGACCCACAGTTCGGGATTGGCGAGATCGAAGAGGGCTTCGTGTTCCATCGTCGTCTCTCCTTAGGCCAGCGAGGCCTTGAGCTCGGCGGCCGAAGCCGCCTTGCCCGTCAGCTTCTCGACGATGGCGCCGGCCGTGTCCGAGGCCACTTCGCGGACGTGGGCCATGGCCTCGTCGCGGGCGACCTGGATGCGGGCTTCGGCGGCCGCCAGCTTTTCAGCCAGGACAGCCTCTTCCTTCGCCTGACGCTCGGCGGCCAGGGCCGAAGCCTTGGCCTTGGCGTCCGCCGCGGTCTTCTGGGCCTTGGCGCGAGCCTCGGCCACCTCGGCCGCGGCCGCGCGGGCCTGGACCTCGGCTTCGTCCTTCAGACGACGGGCGTCGGCGATGTCGCCGGCGATCTTGGCGCCGCGGGTCTCGATCGCGCCGCTGACCCGGGGCAGAAGCACCTTGGACAGCACCGCGAAGAGGACGGCGAAGATGAGCAACAGCCAGACGATCTGGCCGCCCCAGTGCTGGAACTGCAGCTGGGGAAGCCCGCCGCTTTCCTGCCCGTGGGGGGGCTCAGTCGACTCGACCGTGCCGTGATGTTCCGTCGCCATGGGCGAAGAAGCCTCTTTAGGTTGGAGCATTCTCGAGAAGTGAAAATGCCCGAAGAACGAGTCTGGAACGCCGTCGATCCTGAGGACCGACCGCGCTCCAGGGTTTTACTTCGAGAACAGGATCAGGAAGGCGATGACCAGGGCGAAGATGCCCAGGGCTTCGGTCAGAGCCATGCCCAGGAACAGCATCGGACGCTCTTGAGCGGCGGCGGTCGGGTTACGCAGGGCGCCTTGGAAGTAGTTGCCGAACATGATGCCCAGGCCGATGCCCGCGCCGATCATGCCGAGCATAGCCAGGCCGGCGCCGATGAACTTAGCGGCGGAAGCGTCCATGATTGAGACTCCTTGGGAAGTGGTGTGTTGGTTGAAAGACTAAAGGTTGATCAGTGGCTGTCGAGGTGCACGACGTCGTTCAGATAGACGCAGGTGAGCACCGCGAACACGAAGGCCTGAAGGAAGGCCACCATGAACTCTAGGGCCGTCAGGGCGACGACGGAGGTCAGCGACAGCAGGCCCACTAGCCAGTAGGCCGGGGCCATGGCCAGCAGGATGGCCACGAAGGTCGCGAAGATCTTCAGCACCACGTGGCCGCCCAGCATGTTGCCGAACAGACGAAGGGCCAGGGTGACGGGGCGGATCAGGAACGAGATGATCTCGATCGGGACCAGCAGGAAATACAGCGGCCACGGCACGCCCGACGGGGCGAACAGCTTGAAGAACTTGATGCCGTTCTTGGCGAAGCCGACAGCGACGACCGTCAGGATGACCAGCATGCCCAGGGTCAGGGTCACGGCCAGTTGCGAGGTCGAGGTGAAGCCCAGGAAGTTGCCGGTCCAGCCGAACAGCATGCCCTGCAGGTTGGCGAACAGCACGAAGGCGAACAGGGTGAAGACGAAGGGCAGGTACTTCTTGCCGTCGTGGCCGATGATCGAGCTCGTCAGGCCGTCGACCAGCCCATACAGCATCTCGCCCACGGTCTGCAGGCGGCCCGGGATCACCGCGCCTTTGCCCGCGAAGGCGTAGAAGGTGATGATCAGGAACGCCGACAGCAGCATGGCGGCCACGGAATTGGTGATCGACAGGTCGATCGCGCCCAGACCCGGGACAGTAAAGGACGGCAGCTCCACGATCTTCTGGATCATGAACTGGTGCATCGGGTCGATCGGCGTGGCCAAGGCCCTAGTCTCTCTTCTGCTTGGGGGCGGTAGACCCGCCTCCCGTGTCACCGTCGGTTACGTCCTTGGCGGACCTGGCCGACGCCTGCGCGCTCAGTTTTGTCGCCTTGCGGACGACGGTGTAGATCGAGATCCCCATGCCGATCAGCAGACCGCCGACCATGCCCCAGGGCCCCGTGCCGGCGTAGCGGTCGAGCAGCCAGCCGAAGCCGAGCCCAACCAAAACGCCTCCGATCAGATCCGCCAGGAGACGATAGCCGTCCTGGGACGATTTCTCGTGCTCGGCGCGTATCGGCTGTTCCGCCGCCTTTCGCGCCTCGAAGGCGGCGATCCGAGCGTCGAGGCTCTGTGGAGCCTGGTCGTTCGGTTCGTCGGCCTTGGGCATGGGAGCGGTCAGGTCCGAAAACGCCCGCGGCCGCCCCAATAGAGGCGGTTTTCCGGCCGGCTTGATCGCGGCGGAACCTATAGGGCGCGCTGCGGTGCGTCAAGGTTAGGTGGTATACCGTCAAGTTGCGGTTTTATAACGGCTTTTGGAGATTTTCGAGCGAGGCGTCGGAATCATCGCGCCCTTACGTGATCGGCGGCGGTTTCGCGGTGGCCGGTTCCGTCGCGGAACCGGTGGGGCCGTGTGAAGATCCAGGGCGCGGCGGCCCCGCGTCCATTCGCCCAAGCGGCGGCGAGGGGATCGTCAATTGCTTTTTCCGGCGTTTTGGGGTCTTAGGAGCGCACTCTCCACTAACCAGAAGATTCATGTCGCATCTGAAGAACACCGGCTTCGCCGATCGCATCACCGCCGCCGCCGACGCCAAGAAGGCGATGCTGGCCAAGATGAAGCCGAAGCCCACCGTCACCGACCCCAACTTCGACCAGCGTCACCTCGAGCGCGAAGCCGAACTGGAGCGGGTTCGCGCCGAGCGCGCCGCCGTCAAGGAAGCCGCCCGTCAGGAAATCCTGGCGCGGGAAGAAGCCGCCCTGGCCGAGAAGCGCGCCGACCGCAAGGAGCGCAAGGCTCTGTCGGCCGCCGAGCAGAAGATCGCTCGCGACGCCAAGTACGCCGCCCGCAAGGCGCGCCAGAAGTAATCACGACGACTGCTCGCTCTATCGCGTGGTTCCGGCCCGTCCAAGGGCGGACCACGCGAGGGCTTGAGTAAGATGCACGTCGATTTCGCCCTGCTGGCCACGATGTTCGTCGTGGCCGCGATCGCCGGGGCGTTCGACGCCATCGCCGGCGGCGGCGGTCTGCTGACCGTCCCGGCCCTGCTGCTGACCGGCATGAACCCTGTCGCCGCCCTGGGCACCAACAAGCTGCAGGGCGCGTTCGGCGCGCTGTCCTCCACCACGGCTTTCGCCCGTCGCGGCCTGATCGACTGGAAGACCGCCCTGCCGGTCGCCGGTGCGGCCGCCGTCGCGGGCCTGTGCGGCGCCCTGTGCGCCAGCCTGCTGTCGCCCCGTTTCCTGGCGGCCCTGGTGCCGATCCTGCTGATCGTCATCGCCCTCTATTTCGGTTTCTCGAAGGGCCTGAAGGGCGAGGACGCCTCGCCCCGCCTGACCGTGCCGGTCTTCGCCTTCTGCGTGGCGCCGCTAGTCGGCTTCTACGACGGGATCTTCGGACCCGGGGCGGGAGCCTTCTACATGGTCGCCATCGTCACCCTGCTGGGCTACGGCGCGCTGAAGGCCACGGCCCATACGAAGCTGGCCAACGCGGCGTCGAATGTCGGCAGCCTGATGCTGTTCATCCTGAAGGGCGCGGTCGTCTGGCCGATCGGGCTGACGATGGCGGCCGGGGCGTTCCTGGGCGCGCAGGTGGGGTCGCGGCTGGCGATGCGGTTCGGGGCCAAGCTGATCCGGCCGCTGCTGGTGGTGATGTCGTGCGCGATGGCGGTGAAGCTGTTGTCGGACCCGGCCAATCCGTTGAGGCATGCGGTCGTCGGGCTTTTCGGCGGCTAACACTTGCCCCCCTGCGGGCCTTCGGCCGTCTTCCCCCATAGGGGGAAGAGGACGCCGCGCCTTCTTCGTCCTCCGCCCCCTCGCCGCGACAGACCGCGAAGCGGTCAGGTGGGGGCAAGTCCGTGAGCCGCTGAGCCCTACTGCGCCGCCACCAACTGCTCGGCCGTCGACAGATCCACGCTCACCAACTGGCTGACCCCCCGCTCGGCCATGGTCACCCCGAACAACCGATCCATCCGGCTCATCGTCACCGGGTTGTGCGTAATGGCGATGAACCGCGTCTTCGTCCGCCGGCGCATCTCGTCCAGCATGTTGCAGTAGCGGTCGACATTGGCGTCATCCAGCGGCGCATCGACTTCGTCGAGCACGCAGATCGGGGCCGGGTTGGCCAGGAAGACGCCAAAGATCAGGGCGCTGGCGGTCAGGGCCTGCTCGCCGCCGCTCATCAGGCTCATCGAGGCCATGCGCTTGCCGGGCGGGCAGGCGAAGATCTCCAGCCCGGCCTCCAGCGGATCGTCGCTCTCGATCAGCCGCAGCTCGGCCKCGCCGCCGCCGAACAGGGCCTGGAAAAGCGTCTTGAAGTGACCGTTGATGATCTCGAAGGCGGCTAGCAGACGCTCACGCCCCTCGGCGTTCAGCTCCTCGATGCCGGCCCGCAGCTTGCCCACGGCCCCCGACAGGTCGGCCCGCTCGGTGCGCATGGTCTCCAGCCGCGCGGCGTATTCGTTGGCCTCTTCCTCGGCCCGCAGATTGACTGGACCGATGGCGTCACGCTCGCGCTCAAGGGCGAACAGGTGAGCCTCGACGCCGGCGGCGTCCTTCGGCACGGCCACGGCCTCGCCCGCCACGTGGCGGCCCAGCTCCTCGGGCTCCATCCGGGCCTGCTCGCGGATGGCCGTGGCCACCTCGGCGAAGCGGTCGCGGACGGCGTCCAGCGTGGCGACCAGGGCGGCGCGCTTCTCGCGGGCCTCCGAGGCGGCCTGTTCGGCGGCGCGGGCCGCGCGGTCGGCGTTCAAGCGGGCGGTCTCGGCGGCCTCCAGGGCGTCCGACGCCTTGGCGCGGCGATCCTCGGCGGCGGCGAACTGCTCGACGATCAGCACCAGCTTCTCGGCCAGCACGGTCGGCGCCTCGCGGGCGGCGTCCACGGCGGCGGCGGCCTTGACCCGGTCGGCCTCAAGGCTCGTCTCGCGCCGGGCCGAGGCCTCGCGGCGCTTGGACCAGTCGGCGTGGTCGCGCTCCAGGGTCTCCAGGCGGCGCGCGCGGCCGGCGGTCTCGCGGGTCTCCTGG
>NZ_JBFTZS010000250.1:0-6844 GCF_056406675.1 Caulobacter sp. P1_B12_2
GGCTCAGGCTACGTCAATGTCGGAACCGACCAGGCGACCTACACCCTGGGCGACAGCGACGTCGGCGGCGTGGTCCGTGTGGTGATCAGCTACACCGACGGCCAGGGCTTCGCCGAGACGGCGACCAGCGCCTCGACGGCGGCGATCACCAACGTCAACGACCCGCACACCGGCGGGGTGTCGATCACCGGCGGAGCGTTCGTGGGCCAGGTCCTGAACGCGGGCTCGACCCTGGCTGACGCCGACGGCCTGGGCACGCTGCACTACCAATGGCAGCGCGACACCGGCTCGGGCTTCGTCAATGTCGGGACCGACCAGGCGACCTACACGCTCACCGGCGCCGAGCTGGGCGGCGTGGTCCGCGTTGTGACCTCCTACACCGACGCCCAGGGCACGGCCGAGTCGGCGACCAGCGCCGCGACGGCGACCGTTCTGCCGGCCAATGGTCCGCACACCGGCGGGGTCAGCGTCACGGGCACGGCGACCGAGGATCAGGTCCTGACCGCCAACACCGCCAGCCTGGCCGATCCCGCCGGCCTGGGCGCGTTCCACTATCAGTGGCAGCGCAGCCTGATCGGCGGGGGCTACGCCAATGTCGGAACCGACCAGGCCACCTACACCCTGGGCGACGCCGATGTCGGCGCCCAGATCCGCGTGACCGTCAGCTTCACCGACGGCCAGGGCGCGGCCGAGACCGAGACCAGCGCCGCCACCACGGCCGTGGTCAATATCAACGACGCGCCGACCGGGGCGGTGACGATCACCGGCACGGTCGCCGAGGACCAGGTCCTGACGGCCAACACCTCGACCCTGGCCGACGCCGATGGGCTGGGTCCGTTGCATTACCAGTGGCAGCGCAACACCGGCGGCGGCTTCGCCAATGTCGGGGCCGACCAGGCGACCTACACCCTGGGCGACTCCGACGTCAGCGCCACGATCCGCGTGGTGGTCAGCTACACCGATCTGCGAAGCACGCCGGAGACCAAGACCAGCGCCGCCACCGCGGCGGTCGCCAACGTCAATGACGCGCCCACCGCCGCCAACGACGCCAACGCGGTAACGCAGCGCCTGACCACGGCCCTGGCCTCGGTTCGCGGCAACGACGGCGACATCGACACCGGCTCCGCGTCGCTCACAGTGACCAACGTCGCCTTCAACGCCACCCATGTGGACCAGGTCGTCGTGGCCGGCGGCACGGTGGTGAACGGCGCCTATGGCAAGCTGACGATCAATCCGGACGGCACGTACACCTACAAGGCGGACGGCGAGGGCCTGGTCGTCGGCCAGACCGGAATCGACAAGTTCGACTACACGATCAAGGATCCTTCCGGCGCAGCGGCGACGGCTCAGCTGGCCGTCACCGTCACCGGCTCGGCGACCGGCGACGCCAACGCCAACATCCTGATCAGCGACGCATCGGCCCACACCCTGACGGGCAAGGGCGGCGCTGACACCGTGACGGGCGGCGGCGGAGCGGACGTCTTCGCTTACGAGGCGGTCAGCGACAGCACGATCGCCGCCTTCGACACCATCACCGACTTCGCCCACGCCTCGGATACGCTGTACCTGACGCCGTTGATCACCGGCTCGACCAAGCTGACCCTGACCTCGGACGGGACCGACAAGATCCTGTCCATCGATCAGAACGGCGACGGTGCGGCGGACGGTCAGATCAAGCTGCTGGGCCAGGGCCTGGAAGTTTCCGACATCGTCACCGGGGTGGCCGGCTTCGGCTTCACGATCAACGGTTCGGCCGCCAGCGAGATCCTGACGGGCGGTTCGGGAGCCGACATCATCAACGGTTCGGGCGGCGCCGACACCATTCGCGGCGGCCACGGCGGCGACGCCCTCACCGGCGGAACGGGGAGCGACACCTTCGTCTATGACGACGGCGACTCGCCCATCCTGCACTGGGACGTGATCACCGACTTCCAGACCGGTCAGGACAAGCTGGACCTCAGGGCGGCCGACGACGGCATCGTCATCCTCGCGCGGTTCGGGGCCAGCACCTTCATCTATTTCGGCGCCCTGGGAAACTCGAGCGTCATCCAGGTCTTCGGAGACATCAGGACCTCGGACCTGCTGGTCAGTAACGGCGTCAAGTTCTCGATGTTCGGCGACGACGGAAGCCATGGCAGCAGCGGCGTCAGCAGCGACAGCCTCTCGGGCGGCGGCGGGGACGACGTCCTGGTGGGCGGCACGACCGACTCCGTCCTGGCCGGCGGCGACGGGGCCGACATCATGTACGGCGGCGCCGCGCATGACACCTTCCGCTACGACTCCATCTCGAACTCCAACTTCAGCGCCTACGACAGCGTCATCGGCTTCACCCCCGATCAAGACAAGATCGACATCTCGGCGATCGACGGCGGCAAGGTCACCATCGCGCGCTTCGCCGGGACGACCTTCATCTACTCGGCCCCGGACAGCGGCGGGAACTTCCAGTCGGTGATCACGGTCTCGGGGACCTCGCTGAAGGCCACCGACGTCATCGCCAGCGGCGGGGCCACCCAGGCCTTCACGATGGTCGGCGACAGCTCCAGCCACGCCATCGCCGACACCCTGGTCGCGGGCGCCGGCAACGACATCCTCTACGGCCTGGACGGGAACGACATCCTGATCGGGGCCGGCGGGGCCGACTTCATGCTCGGCGGGGTTGGGGCGGACACGTTCGTCTACAACGCGCCAGCCGACAGCTCGCCCTTTGCTTCGGACCTGATCTTCGACTTCAGCCACGACGAGGCCGACAAGCTGGACCTGAGCGGCATCGACGCCAATTCGGGGACGGGCGCCAACGACGCCTTCTCGGTCGTCACCAGCTTCTCCAGCGTGGCGGGCCAGCTGATCATCGCCGCGCCGGACGCCTCGGGCTACTACCACGTCTCGGGCGATGTGAACGGCGACGGCGTGGCCGACTTCATGATCGCCCTGAAGGTCACCGGCACGCTCACCTCGGCCGACATCCTGCTGTAAAGCGTTCGCGGCCAGATCAATCTTGAGTGTTGATCTGGCCGCGCCTCAACCTAAGATGCTGATCGATCGGGTCGAGTCGTCCCGGTTGCGCCGGCCGCCCTGGAGGGCGTTCGCCGGTTTCAGATCGGAGGACCGCCGTGACCCGCACCCTCAGCGCCAGCGCTCAGGCGCCGCGCGATCCCGCCCTCAAGACGATCGACAAGATGGCCCTGCGGGCGATCGCCCAGGCGGCGGTCGATGTCGAGCTGTTCACGATCCCGCTCTACATGACCAGCCTCTATTCGATCCAGGGCATGCACGCGATCACGGGGCAGGGGAACGACTTCTACCAGGGTCGGCTGTGGCCGGGATCCAAGACCTCGGCCAATCCCGTCACCGCCAACGACCAGGCCTTCAACCTGGTGTTCTCGGTGTTCATCCAGGAGATGCTGCACCTGCAGATGGCCGCCAACATGGCCACGATCCTTGGCGTCAGTCCCAACTTCACCGACACCGCCCTGCAGGACGATCGTCACGGCTGGACCTGCTACGGGCCGGCCAACAGCGTGATCCCCAATATCATCGACCTGAAGGACACGATCCACCACGAGGACGTGCCGGTGAACGTGGGGCCGCTGTCGGACGTCCTGCTGCGGCTGTTCATCGCCATCGAGCAGCCCGAGATCGACGCCCGCGCCAACATCAAGCCCGGGAAGGAGAAGGACTACTTCCCCAAGGCGCCGTTCGCCGACTGGAAGCCCGGCCAACCCTTGCCGCGGTTCGGCACGATCGGCTGGATGTACCAGTGCTATTACGACTATCTGAGCCTGGCCTACAGCGACGGCTCCACGCTGTGGGACGCGCTGTTCACGCCCACGGCCGTGCAGAACGACCTGTTCAACAGCTTCTCCTCGCCCGGCCATCCGATGCGCGAGTTCATGGGCTTCGAGACCACGATCGCCACCACCGACCAGGCCATCGCCTTCGAGCAGATGATCTCGATGATGGACGCCATCACCGACCAGGGCGAGGGCAGCGAGATCCAGCGGCGGCCCCAGCTGCTGCAGGCGGTCAAGCCCAAGTACCAGCCCTCGGACACCGCCCTGCGCGCCGACTATCCCAGCTATGACGACGCCGGAAAGCAGATCCCCTCGGCCGACGCCGTGGCCCGGTTCGACAACGATCCGATGGACCACTACGAGCGCTTCAAGAAAGTGCAGGACCTGCTGCCCCAGGTCGTCACCTGGCCGATGTGGCTGGAGAAGAACAAGGCCTGGACCGCCCAGGAACTTCAGGGTCCGGACTATGATCCGTCCAATCCTCTCAAGCTGCCGACCCCCGACGAACTGGCGGCGGCGCTGAACGCCTTGAACCAGCCCGCCGCCCAGGCCGAGAGCCACAAGCTGCTCAGCGAGGCGGTGATCGGGGCGATCGCCGGCGTGACCACCGTGCTCAACGACTACTGGAACCCGCCGGCCACCGGCCCGGTGCAGTTCCCGTTCCCGTCGATGGCCGGCTCGGGCGACCGGATGTCGATCGCCTGGGCGGTGCTGGGCCTGACGCCCGACCTGTCGATCGGCCTGGACCCGCCGCAAAAGGGCAAGCTGTATCACTCGTGCCAGGCGCTGGACCTGGACGCGACCGGCGACAACACCTGCGCCGCGGTCGAGATCTTCCACACCTGCCGGGGCTCCAACCTCTGCCACGCCCAGGGCGGCTGCGGCTTCGTCCAGCCGGTGGGCGGCGGCGGCAACTGCGGCACGGCGGTGGTGACCCGAGGCTTCGGCGGCGGCTGCGGCCTGCCGCCCCAGAAGCTGTACTCGGCCCCCAGCGACAACAAGTGCGGCGGGTTCGGCGGCTGCGCCGTCCCGATCTCGGCCTCCCAGGTGTTCCCCAACACCGGCCGTATGCAGCTGTACGACTTCGTTGAAGGCAGCGAGGGCAAGGACGGCTGGCAGTCCGTGCCGTTCGGCGATCCGATGATCTACCAGCGCGGCGAGAAGGTGCACGATGTGGCCTATCGCGCCTATCAGGCGGTGATGGAGCACAGGGGCAAGACGGTTCCGGCCGATCCTCCGGGCCCGGATAATCTGCGCCTCGTCTTCCCCCCTTCGACGTGATGGTCAGTCCCCGACCGCCAGCCCCACGCCTCGGCCTGCCCAACCTGGGCGACGGCGTGGGCCTGCGCGAACCGCATTTCCCGCACGTGATGGCGACCGCTCCGGCCGATTGGGGCGTCGACTGGTTCGAGGTGATCAGTGAGAACTTCCTCGATCACGCGGGCTACGCGGCCCACGTGCTGGAGGTCGTGACCGCCCATCGCCCCGTGGTCATGCACGGGGTGTCGCTGTCGATCGGCGGCGCCGATCCGCTGGACGCCGTCTATCTGGACAAGCTGGCGGCCCTGGCCGAGCGCGTCCGCCCGGCCTGGATCTCGGACCATCTGTGCTGGACCGGCGTGGCGGGGATCAACACCCACGACCTACTGCCCCTGCCGCTGACCGAGGCCGCCCTGGCCCACGTGACCGATCGGGTGAAGGCCGTTCAGGATCGTCTGGGCCGGCCGCTGATCCTGGAGAACCCCAGCAGCTATCTGGAATTCCGGTCGTCCCAGATGCCCGAATGGGAGTTCCTGGCCCGGCTGGCGGAGGCTTCGGACTGCGGTCTGCTGCTGGACGTCAACAACGTCCATGTCAGCGCCTTCAACCATGGCTTCGACCCGATGGACTACATCGCCGGCATCCCCGCCGAGCGGATCGTGCAGGTGCATCTGGCCGGACCCAGCGACTTCGGCACGCACCTGATGGACACCCACGACGCCCCGGTGCCCGACGCGGTCTGGCCGCTTTACGCCGAGGTCCAGGCGCGAACCGGCGGGGTGTCGACCCTGCTGGAATGGGACGCCAACATCCCGGCCTGGGACGACCTGCTGGCCGAACTGGCCAAGGCGGACGCGGCGCGCAACGGCTGGCGGCCGGCCGGCGAGCGGATCCCCGCGCGCGCCCATGGTTGAGCCCGACCTGGCGAACCTGCAGCACTGGATGCAGGGCGCTATCCTGGGCGCGGTCCTGGGCCGGGCGGCGCCGCCGGGCCTGGACGACGTCATCGTCGGCGCCCCCCAAGGCCTGGGCGGCCTGACCGCCGCCCAGCGCCTGACGCTCTACGCCCGTGGCTATCGCGCCCGGTTGATGGAGTGCCTGGTCGCCGAGTTTCCGTGCCTGCGAGCCCTGGCCGGCGAGCAGGTGTTCGAGCTGTTCGCGGCCGGCTATGTCGCCGCGCGGCCGTCGACCGACCCCAGTCTCTATGGGCTGGGCGCGGGCTTCGCCGACTATCTGGAGTCCACGCGGCCTGTCGGCGACGAGAGCGCCTGCGCACTATCGGCCCTGCCGGCCGACCTGGCCCGCCTGGATCGGGCGCGGGCCGAAGCCCAGCGCGCGGTCGGGGTGGAGCGTCTGGCTGGACCGCCCCTGGCCGCCGGCCTGCTGCTGACGCCGGGCGCTCGACTGCGGCGGCCCGACACCGTGCGGCTGCTGACCTTGGGCTTCGATCCAGGACCGCTGCTGGCCGCCGTCGATCGGGGCGGACCGATCGATCCGCCGCCGCCTTGCCCGACCCCGGTCGCCGTGGCGCGCAGCCGTTATCGTGTCGCCGTCCATGCCCTGCCGACCTGGCGTCACGCCTGGCTGGAAGCGCTGGGCGAGGCGGGGGGCGACGTCCACGCCGCCGCCGCCCGCGCCGCCCAGGCCAGCGGTCGCGAGACTGGCGCGGTGATCGCCGACCTGGCGCTCTGGTTGCCGCTGGCTTCGGGTTTGGGATTGGTAGCGGCGGTCTAGGGCGTTCTGATTGGAATTCGCGACCCACAACGGTTGTCATCCCGGACGTAGCGCAGCGA
>NZ_JBFTZS010000251.1:0-6838 GCF_056406675.1 Caulobacter sp. P1_B12_2
GGCCCTGCTCTGGTGGCCGCGGCGGCCCACCAGAGCAGGGCCAGCCCCAACGCGGCCACGACCAGTTCCGCCGCCAGACCCCGCGCTCGAGATTGGGGCGCCCGGGAGGGCGGCGAGACCGAGGATCCGGCCTGTTCAGCCAAATGTTGATCCTCCCTCGCGGATGATATTGGATGGCCGCCAGAAGGGACCCTGCCTCATGCAATCCCCGCTGTCATCGGTCCACCGATGGGTCTGGCGCGACGCCCGGCGGCGCGCCAACAATCTTCTGCGCTTCGCCGAGGTCGAGGCTGACGGCGGCCGCGACTTGGTCCGGGCCGCCGAGCAGACGAAGGATCCCCTCCTGCGCCGCCTGTTCCTGCTCCACGCCCTGGACGAGCAGCGCCACGCCGATCTGTTCCGCAAGCGCGGCCTGGCCGTGATGGCGGCCCTGCCCGCTGGCCCAGGGGACGGCGGCCGCGCCGACTGGCTGGCCCCGGGCGAGCGCGGCCTGGACGACCTGCGGGTCGAACAGGAGCGCGACGGCGCCCTGCTGGCCTTCCTGCACCTGTCGGAAAAGGCCGCCGCGCGCGACTTCACGCACTACATCGCCGTGCTCGACGGCGATCCCCCGACCCGCGAGGTCTTCGAGAGGGTGTGCCACGACGAGGCGTTCCACATGAATTACACCCACGCCCAACTGCTGCGCGTCGCGCCGAAGGACCACGGCCGCCTGCTGTGGATGGCCCGTCTGCGCCGGCTGTGGTCGCTGTATCTGCGGTTCGCCGGCGCCCTGGCCGCCGTGGTCGGCACGGTGGTGCTGACCCTGCAGTACTTCGTCCTGCTGCCGCCCTTCGCCCTGCTGGCCCGCCGCGCCCAGGCCAGGGAGCCCGAAGGCTGGACGCCGATCGCGCCCGAGCGCGACGGCCAGCGCGCGCTGAAACGGCAATACTGATGAAGATCCTCGGCATCTCCGCGCACTATCACGACTCCGCCGCGGCGCTGGTGATCGACGGCCTGCCGGTCGGGGCCGTGCAGCAGGAGCGCCTGTCGCGGCGCAAGAACGACGCGGCCTTTCCGCTCGAAGCCATAGAATGGTGCCTGGACCAGGCGGGCCTGCAGCCGGAAGACCTCGACGCCGTCGTCTTCTACGAGCGGCCGATGCTGAAGTTCGACCGCATCCTGAWCAGCGCCCTGCGCGCCTTTCCCCACGGCCGCGCCGCCTTCGCCCACGCCATGAAGAACAGCCTGGGCGAGAAGGCCTGGGTGCGCGGCCTGATCACCGCCCAGCTGGGCGTGCCTCGCGACAAGATCCTGTTCACCGAGCACCATCAGTCGCACGCCGCCGCGACATTCCTGACCGCCCCCACCCGCCATGCGGCGATCATGACCGCCGACGGGGTCGGCGAATGGGCCACCCTGACCGTCGGGCGGGGCCAGCGCACGCTCGACGGCCCGACCTCCATCGTCCTCGACCGCGAGGTGCGCTTCCCGCATTCGCTGGGCATGCTGTACTCGACCTTCACCGCCTATCTCGGCTTCGCGGTCAACGAGGGCGAGTACAAGGTGATGGGTCTGGCCGCCTATGGCCGGCCGACCATGATCGACCAGGTCCGCAAGGTCATTCGCCGCACGGGCGACGGCGCCTTCGCCCTGGAGCTGGACTATTTCGCATTTCACACCACGGTCGCGCGCTCCTACTCCAAGCGGTTCGTCGATCTGTTCGGCCCGCCGCGGCACGCCCAAGAGCCGATCGACCTGGCCAGCGCCGAGGGCCGCCGGTTCGCCGACATCGCCGCCAGCGTCCAGGCGGTGCTGGAGGAGATCCTGGTCGACATGACCCGCCGGCTGCACGCCGAGAGCGGCCTGCCCGACCTGTGCCTGGGCGGCGGGGTGGCGCTGAACGGCGTCGCCAACGCCCGCATCCTGGCCGAGTCCGGCTTCGAGCGCCTGTTCGTGCCGCCCGCACCCGGCGACGCGGGCTCGGCCCTGGGCGCGGCGCTCTATGCCGACCGCATCCACTTCGGCAATCCCGATCGCGAGGCGCCCGACCATCCGTTCTGGGGGCCGTCGATCGACGATGACGAGTTGGCCCGCCTGGCCGGCGAGGACGGCTTGCCGGTCGCCACCCTGGACGAGACGGCCCTGATCGAGCAGACCGCCGACGACCTGGCCGCCGGCCGCGTGGTCGGCTGGATGGAGGGGGCCACCGAGTTCGGCCCCCGGGCCCTGGGCCACCGCAGCATCCTGACCGCGCCGCACGATGTGGCCATGCGCGACCGGCTGAACCGCGACATCAAGTATCGCGAGGAGTTCCGCCCCTTCGCCCCCGTCGCGCCCATCGAGGCGGCGGAGCGCTATTTCGAGCTGCCGCCGGGCGGGGCGCGGCTGGCGCGGTTCATGTCCGGCGTCTTCCCGGTGCGACCCGAATGGCGCGAGCGGCTGGCGGCGGTCACCCATGTCGACGGCACCGCCCGGCTGCAGACCGTCGAGCGGTCGATGGCCCCGCGCCTGCACGCCCTGCTCGAGGCCTATGGCCGCCGCTCGGGCCTGCCGGTGCTGCTCAACACCTCGTTCAACCTGGCCGGCGAGCCGATCGTCAACCGGGTGGTCGAGGGCTATTCGACCTTCCGGCGCTGCGGGATCGACGTCCTGGTCGCCGGCCGGTCCCGCATCGTCAAGCGCGCCCGGGCCCAGGCCACACTGAGGGAGGAACTGGCATGATCCGCCGTCGTGGACGTATTCACCGCCAGATGATCGTGCTGGGCAGCATGGCCGGCTCGACCCTGGACCTGGTCCAGGGCCTGTGGCGCGGCCAGTCCAGCCGCCGCTGGCTGGTCCCCCTGGCCGTCTTCCTGTGCCTGACCGGCGCGGTGCTGATCCTGGCCGTCACCGTCGAGGCCCTGGCGCCGTTCGTCTACGCGATCTTCTGAGCGTGGACGACAACGCCGACCTGCGCGCCCTGCTCGCCTGCCCGGCCTGCGGGGGCGGACTGGCGGCCGACTGGACCTGCCAGGGCTGCGGCGTGCGCTACGACCAGCGGGACGGCGTCGTCGACCTGCGCCTGCCAAGCGAAGCCCGGACGCAGGCCGTCCGCGACTTCTACGAACAGGCCCCCTTCCCCGGCTATCCGCCGCGCGACAGCCTGGACGGCCTGCGGGCCCGGGCCGAGCGCAGTCCGTTCGCCCGGCTGCTGGACCGCGCCATCCCCGGCGACGCGCGGATCGTCGAGGTCGGCTGCGGCACYGGCCAGATGAGCCTGTACCTGGCCCGCGCCGACCGGCTGGTCGTGGGCGCCGACCTGACCCGCGCCTCGCTGGACCTGGGCGCGGCGGCGGCCCGGCGGTTCGGCGCGCGAGGGGTGGCGTTCGTCGAGACCGACCTCAACGCGCCGGGCCTGGCCGACGGAGCCTTCGACGTGGTGGTCTGCCTGGGCGTGCTGCACCACACCCCCGATCCCCGGGCGGCCTTCGCCCGGCTGGCCCGGCTGGCCCGGCCCGACGGCGGCATGATCGTGCTGGGCCTCTACAACGCCGTCGCCCGCCTGCCCCTGCGGCTGCGGCGGATCCTCGCCCGCCTGACCGGCTTCCGCTGGATCCCCTTCGACCCCGTGCTGGCCGCCCGCGCCACCGAACCCGACCGCCACGCCGCCTGGCTCCGCGACCAGTACCAGCACCCGGAGGAGCATCGGCATACGCACGGCGAGGTGCTGAGGTGGTTCGCCGAGAACGGTGTGGACTATGTGCGGGCCTATCCGAGCACGGTGATCGGGGACGAGCCGGAGGACCTGTTCGAACCGGCCGCCGACAACTGGCGGTTCGAGGCGTGGCTCAGCCAGATCAGCTGGATGAAGACGCTGGGGCCGGAGGGGGGATTGTTCGTGATGGTGGGGCGGCGGGGTTCGTCCTCCGGCCGTGGACTCCACTCAGCCGAGGCGCCAACCTGCACCCATGGCGACTCTCCCGACTGCGCAACCGGCGCGAATATCCGCCCGCGTCGTTGAGCGGCTTGTGCGTCAGCTCGACCAGCATCTGGACACACCAAGGGAAAGCGCCGCCCGAATCACGGCCTTACGCGGCGAGCTGCCCGAAGACGCCCTGGCGTTGCTTGATGCGACCTTGAAGGCCCCGTTGTCTTACCGGGACGGCGTATTTATCCAGTTGGCCTGGGGGCTTGAGGAGCCGGGGTTTGGCCACACGTTCAAGGGTGACGGCGCCCGGAGCGCGGCGAGAGACTTCGCGACGGCGCTCGACCGCCGACACATTCCAGGCGTCAAGGACGCCTACCAAAACATCGGGAAGAACACGACGAACCTCGCACGGGGAAACGTCGCCGCTTTTGACGACCTCCTCCGCTGGATGGACACCGCCGCGCCGGAGTTGCGGGAGCGGCTCCTGGCGCTGCTGTCGGCGGTGGTCGCGCTGACGGCCCGCGCCGTACTGCCGATGCCGACCCTCGCCCCGGTGGAACTCTCCTTCGTCAAGGTTGCCGGCCTGCTGGACGACCTCTTCAAGCTCCCTTCGGGCGGGGCATATGAACAGTTCACCGTCGCGGCATTCCTCCATGCGGTGATTGAACAGTTTGGCATGGGCGGCCTGGGCCACCTCCACGTGAAGACGAAGAACATCAACGCCTCCGACGCCAGCGCGGGAGCATCAGCTGACGTCCAGATCATGCGCGGCAGCGAGATACTGGAGGCTTTCGAGGTGTCCGCCAGTAACTGGCGAGGAAAGGTTGGGCAGGCCGTTGCGGCGGCGAAGAACATCGGAACCTATCGGGCTCATGTCCTCGCCTATGGGGATGACCTTATGGGCCTTGAGGATGCGCTGAGCGACACGACGTCCGACGTGTCCGTGATGGACGTGCGAGGGTTCGCGCGTCTGCTATTGGGGGTGCTGAAGAAGCCGAACCGTGCTGCGGCCCTCGTCCGGCTATATGAGCTGATCGAGAAGAACCAGCCAGACGTCGAACGGGTCAACGCCTATGTGACGCTGTTAAGCAGCCACGCGCTTACGGCGTGAACGCCCCAACACCTGTTCCACAAGTTCGCTGCCGATAGCTTGCGCCAGCCTAGGCGGCACGGCGTTGCCGATCTGCGTGTACTGTGAACTGCGCGAGCCAAGGAACCGCATGTGCTCGGGGAAACTCTGGAGCGCCGCGCTTTCCGTCACGGTTAGCCGTCGCGCGCCAGGCAGTTCCCCAACGTAAGGAGCGCCGCCGTTCTTCAGGTGCCGGTGATATGCCGGAATGCGGTCCTCGAGATCGAGGAAGTGGGTCTTGTTGCCCCCCGCAGCGGCAAGGATCGTGGGCGAGGCCCTGTCAAGTTCGATGGCCCGGCCGCCCCCGTTGAACAGGTGGCCCTGATAAGGGTTCGGCCGGAGGTCAGGATTCTTGGCGAAGACGATCTTCGACGGGTTCGGCTCGCCGCGCGGCTCGCGAGTCAAAACCGCCCCCGCGGGGATCCGATCGTCGGGTCGGCCTGGCGGCAGACGGAACGCTGCTCCTTCGGCGCTACCGACGATTACAAGACGCTTCCGGCTTTGGGGGACACCGTAGTCCGCCGCGTTGAGCACCTGAGGCTCGGAAATGGCATAGAGGTCATAGAGCGGCGCGAGCACCGACCGTAGGTACGGCCCGAAAGAGATCAGACCCGGCACGTTCTCCATGATGAAAGCACGCGGGCGAACCTCAAGGACGGCGCGCACGAACTCCGGCAGAAAGTCTCGGACGTCTTCGCGGCCGCGACGGAGACCCCCGATTGAGAAGGGCTGACACGGCGGGCCTCCGGCCACGACATCCACGCCCGCCCAACACTTGAACTCGACGTTGCGAATGTCACCGCTATAGACCTCAGCATTCGGGAAGGTCGCCCTATAGGTCGCGACGGCGTCGGGCATTATCTCGACGGCCAGAGCGCTATGGATGTCCACCGCCTCTAGGCCCAAGCTCAATCCACCTGCACCCGAAAAAAGGTCGAGTGTCGTGAAAGCCATTTCCTCCCCCTTCTTCCACACCATAAAGTGGAGCACAAATAGCAGAACAATCCGAGAACACAACGCGTGGTGTAGAGGTTCGGTGGCATTTCTAATAGGCCATTAGCCATGGCATGGCGGTGGCGGTAATGAGGCCAGACTGCTTAACCCCGACTCACC
This sequence comes from Caulobacter sp. P1_B12_2, assembly GCF_056406675.1. Classification (NCBI taxonomy): domain Bacteria; kingdom Pseudomonadati; phylum Pseudomonadota; class Alphaproteobacteria; order Caulobacterales; family Caulobacteraceae; genus Caulobacter; species Caulobacter sp. P1_B12_2. Next base: position 6,132 of record NZ_JBFTZS010000251.1, read on the forward strand.
TCGCTGCCCAGTCCCCAGCGCCTCATGGTGGTGGCGAGGCACCGCCGTGTGAAGCACGAACCTCGTCATTTGATGAAGTTTGGTAGGCCTGGAGGGACTCGAACCCCCAACCAGACCGTTATGAGCGGTCGGCTCTAACCATTGAGCTACAGGCCCCCAAGACACGGCGTGGGCGCGCGGCGCGGCCCCTTCGGGAGGACGGGTCGATTAGCATGGGCTGCACGCGGCTTAAAGGTCCGGTTCAGGTTGGGCCTGTCACACAGAAGCCGTCCGCCGCCGGTAACGCTTGTCGGGATCGGCGGACGAGACGATGAAGGTCGCGGCGCCTGTCCCCCAGCCGCATGGAGAACGACGACTATGACCGCCCTGATCAACCGCACGGCCTCTGTCGCCCTGGCCGCCGCCCTGCTGACCGGCGCGGCCGCCCTGCCCGCCCATGCTGATTCCGCCGAAGCGGCCTTCCGCGCCACGACGCTGAACCTGTCGGCCTCCGGCGAGAGCAAGGTGGTCCCCGACCTGGCGACCATCACCCTGGGCGTCCAGACCGACGCCCCGACCGCCGCCGGCGCTCTCAGCGCCAACGCCGCCCAGATGAACAAGGTGGTCGCGGCGCTGAAGAAGGCCGGGATCGCCGACCGCGACATCCAGACCTCCAACCTCAACGTCAATCCGCAGTACGTCTATGTGCAGAACGAGCCGCCCAAGCT
>NZ_JBFTZS010000252.1:0-6815 GCF_056406675.1 Caulobacter sp. P1_B12_2
GCCCGGGATGACGGTTCTAAAAGATGGGCGAGAATCCCTACCAGACGCCGATCTTCTCGGCCTCGTGGTGGCTGATCGGGTGGTGGGCTTGTCTGTGGTCTTCCTCGGCCAGGAAGCGCACGGCCTCCAGGGCGGCCATGCAGCCCATGCCGGCGGCGGTGACGGCCTGGCGGTAGATATCGTCGGTGACGTCGCCGGCCGCATAGACGCCGGCCACGGCGGTCGAGGTCGTGCCCGGCTTGACCGACAGATAGCCGCCGGCGTGGGTTTCCAGCTGGTCCTTGAACAGCTCCGACGACGGGGCGTGGCCGATGGCGATGAACACGCCGTCGCAGTTCACGGTCTGGGTCTCGCCGGTCTTGACGTTCTTCAGCCGCACGCCGGTGACGCCGGGGGGCGAGGTCTCGCCCAGCACCTCGTCGATGGCGCTGTCCCAGATCACCTCGATCTTGGGGTGGGCCAGCAGGCGCTCCTGCAGGATCATCTCGGCCCGCAGTTCGTCCTTGCGGTGAACCAGGGTGACCTTGCTGGCGAAGCTGGTCAGGAACAGGGCCTCTTCCACGGCGGTGTTGCCGCCGCCGACCACGACCACTTCCTTGTTGCGATAGAAGAAGCCGTCGCAGGTGGCGCAGGCGCTGACGCCGAAGCCCTGGAACCTGCTCTCGCTCTCCAGGCCCAGCCACTTGGCCTGGGCGCCGGTGGCGATGATCAGGGTCTCGGCGAACCACTCCTGGCCGCTGTCGGTGGTGATGTGGAACGGGCGCTTGGACAGGTCGGCGCTCAGCACGATGTCGGCCACGAACTCGGTGCCCACATGCTCGGCCTGGGCCTTCATCTGGTCCATCAGCCACGGGCCCTGGATGACGTCGGCGAAGCCGGGATAGTTCTCGACGTCGGTCGTGATGGTCAGCTGGCCGCCGGGCTGGATGCCGGCGATCAGCACGGGCTTCAGCAGCGCGCGGGCGGCATAGATGGCGGCGGTGTAGCCGGCGGGACCCGATCCAATGATCAGGCAGCGGGTGTGGCGGGGTTCGAGAGTCGACATGGCCGCAGATATAGGGCCGATTCCAGTTTGGCGCGACGGGGCGCGGACAGATTTGGAGGGGGCGATGCGCAGCGGAACGCCGGTGGGGCTGATCCTGGGGGGCATGATCGGGGTGCTGCTGGGCGTGCTGATCGGCTGGATGCCGGCGACGCTGGGCCTCGGGGTCCTCCTCGGCGGCGCGATCGGGCACCTGGTGTCGCCGCCGCGCGATCCTCTGGCGAGGCGGGCGGCGGCGGGTGACGGCGGCGACGGCGGCGGCTGGTTCAGTTGGATGGGCGGCGACAACGGCGGCGCGTCGGACGCCGGCTGCGGCGACAGCGGGTCGGACGGCGGGGGTTGCGACGGGGGCGGTGGTGGTGATGGCGGGGGAGGGGGCGGGGACTAACCGCTCGTCCCTAAAAACGCCGCTTATCCCGGCGAATGCCGGGACCCAGATCCCATAGCGGTGCGGCGGGCTGGAAGAACTCAGCGCCTCTGGCGTCACCTGAAAGCTATTCCATCTGGGTCCCGGCATTCGCCGGGATGAGCGGATCAAGGGATGACGATCAACGCCTCGTCCACGATTTCTGGTTAATGTACGGAGACCGTACATAGAGCGCCCGCCCATGACCGCCCCCTTCATCGAGATCGCCGGCCGCAAGATCGGCGCTGATTTCGAGCCCTATGTAATCTGCGAGCTGTCGGGCAACCACAACGGCAGCCTGGACCGCGCGCTGGAAATGGTCGACGCCGCCGCCGACACGGGCTGCGACGCCATCAAGCTGCAGACCTACACCGCCGACACCATCACGCTGGACGTCGACCGCCCGGAGTTCAAGATCCACGGCGGCCTGTGGGACGGGCGCAGCCTGCACGAGCTCTACCTGGAGGCCCAGACCCCCTACGAATGGCACGGGTCCATCTTCGCGCGGGCCGCCAGGCGCGGGGTGACCATCTTCTCCAGCCCGTTCGACGAGACCGCCGTCGACCTGCTGAGCGGCCTGGACGCCCCCGCCTACAAGATCGCCTCGTTCGAGGCCGTCGATCTGCCGCTGATCCGCTACGCCGCTCGTCAGGGCAAGCCGCTGATCATCTCGACGGGCATGGCCAATCTGGCCGAGATGCAGACCGCCCTCGACACCGCCCTGCAGGCCGGGGCGGCGGGGGTGCTGCTGCTGCACTGCGTGTCCAGCTATCCGGCCAGTTTCGAGGACGCCAACCTTCGCACCATCATCGACATGGCCCAGCGCTTCGGCGTGCCGATCGGCCTGTCGGACCACACGCCCGGCACGGCCGCTTCGGTGGCGGCGGTGACCCTGGGCGCCTGCGCGATCGAGAAGCACTTCACCCTGGCCCGGTCCGACGGCGGTCCGGACGCGGCCTTCAGCCTGGAGCCGGCCGAATTCCGCGCCCTGGTCGACGACACCAAGAACGCCTGGAAGGCCCTGGGGGGCGTCAATTACGACCTGCTGGGCTCGGAACGCGGCAACCGCCAGTTCCGCCGCTCGCTCTACGTCACCGCCGACATCGCGGCCGGCGAGACCCTGACCAAGGCCAATGTCCGCTCGGTCCGTCCGGGCGAGGGCCTGCCGCCGGCCGACTACGAAGCCGTGCTGGGCAAGCCGGCCGCCCGCGCCCTCAAGCGCGGCGAGCCCCTGGCGTGGGACATGGTGGGGTAGGGGATCGACCCTTCAGACCCCTCTCTCATAGAGAGAGGGAGGGGCCCGCCGCCGCAGGCGGTGGGAGGGTGAGAGGTTACAGCCTGTCCGGTCTAAGCACGGCCAGGGTGGCGACCCCGCCAGGATCGGCCAGGATCCGTTCGTTGGCGGACCTCAACAGCTCCGTGCGGCTCTCGTCCCGCAATGGAGGGACTCGGGGTTTTTCCGGCCGSCGGTGAAACCTCTCACCCTCCCACCGCTTCGCGGCGGGCCCCTCCCTCTCTCWAAGAGAGAGGGGTCAAGAAGGCGCGCCGCGGCCCATCCTCAGCGCAACACCTTCACCGACTCCCGCGCCACCAGCTCGACATTGAAGACCACCCGGCGGCGCGGCTCGCCCCGGTGGGCCATGCGGCGCACCAGGGTCTCGACCGCCGCGGCCGCCATGTCCTCGACCGGCATGTCGATGGTGGTCAGGGCCGGCGTGTGAAGTTGGGCCCAGGGAATGTCGTCGAAGCCGACCACCGACACGTCGCCGGGGACCGACAGGCCCATGGCGCGGACATGGCGCATGACCCCGATGGCGATCAGGTCAGCGCCGGCGATCACCGCCGTGGCGCTGCGCCGCTCCAGCGCCTCGACCACGGGCGGCTCAAGGTCCAGCGAGAAGGCGTTGTGGACGTGCCAGGCCAGGGCGCCGCGCTCGCGCACCACGGCGATGGCGGCCTCGGCGCGCTGGCGGGCGCTGGAGGCCGCGTGCGGGCCGGAGATCACGCCGATGTCGACATGCCCCGCCGCGATCAGGTGCTCGGCGGCCAGCCGCCCGCCCTCGGCGTAGTCGGCCTGGATGACGTCGTAGCCCGGCAGGTTGCGGTCGAGCACGACGGTCGGCACGCCCTCGATCAGCCGCTCCACCGGCGCGACGTCGGCGATCGGGAACCAGACCAGCCCGTCCACTCCATGGTCGATCATCAGCCCCACGGCCCGCTCCTCGGCCTCGACCGAGCCCCCGGTGTCGGTCAGGAAGACGCTGTAGCCATGGGCCCGGGCGGCCTGGATCACGCCCTGGGCCAGGCTGGGGAGGAACGGGTTGGTCAGGTCGGGCAGGATCAGGCCGATGGCGCCGGTCCGGCCGGTCTTCATGGCCTTGGCGCTCTGGTTGGGGCGATAGCCCATCTGGGCGGCGATCTTCAGCACATGCTCGCGCGTCGCCTCGCCCACCGAGCCGGCGCCGTTGATGGCGTAGGAGGCGCTGGCCAGCGACACGCCGGCGGCCTGGGCCACCTGCTTGAGGGTCACGCGGCGGGGGGCGTCTCGCAACGGATCGCTCCTGGCCATTGTGGATTCCGGTGGTGCGGCCCACGCGACGTGAAACCTTTCACGTGGGCCGTCAAGGCTTGACGTCCGTCCGTCAGAAGCGGGCCCGCACCGACAGGGTCCAGGTGCGCGGCGCGCCGACGAAGTAGCGGTCCAGCGTGCGGTTGTTCGGCGTCGCCGCCGTATAGCCGAACTCCGGCTGGGTGGCGGTCGAACCGCTGACCGAGCCGATGTATTCCTCGTCGAGCAGGTTATCGACATTGAGCTGGAACCGCAGGTCGGAGACCCCGGCGCGCTTGAGGTCATAGGTCGCCGTCAGCCCGACCAGGGTGTAGCCGTCGATCGTCTCGACGCCGATCTCCTGGAAGGTGGTCGGGGCCACGATGTGGCCGCCGACCCGGTCGCCGACATGGCGGACGTTGGCGTCCAGCTTCACCCCGTCCAGCGGCTCCCAGCCGATCTGGCCGTAGAGGCTGTCCTTGGGGATGTCACGCACGCCCGCCCCGCCGATCACCGCCACGGCCGCCAGGGCCTTGCGCGCGGCGCTGCCGACGGCCGGGTCGTCGTGCTTGGCGTCCTGGTGCGAGTACGAGCCGTAGAGATCCACGCGGCCGAAGTCGTAATAGCCGGTCAGCTCGACCCCGCGCGTGGTGATCCCGGCGATGTTGACCGCCTTGGTCGCGACGTTGCCGCGCACGACTTCGTCGGGGTCCAGGGCGGCGGTCGGGTCTCGGGGCACGATGCCGACGTTGTTCTTCAGGTCCACGTCATAGGCCTGGATCGAGAACGCCATGTTCGGCTTCACGTAGCGCAGGCCGAGGTCCAGGTTCTCGGTCTCGACCGGGTCCAGGTCATTGGGGCTGATCACCGCCGTCGAGCCCAGGAAGGCGTCCTCGGGGATGCCGGCGAAGTTCTTGGCGTAGCCGCCGAACAGCTCCCAGGCCGAGGCCAGCTGGTACGTCGCGCCGATCTTCGGATTGACGTCCGAGTGCTGCGAGAACTTGACGTTGGCCTTGTATTCCAGCGGCGACCGAGCGTCGTAGGAGACGTCGTACCAGGTCAGGCCCAGGTCGATCTTCAGCCTGTCGTCGAAGGCGCGGAACTCGTCCTGGGCGTACAGCATCGTCGTCTCGACCGAGGCCGTGCGCTGGTACTCGACATAGTTCAGCTTGGAGCTGTCGTAGGCGATGCTCTGGGCCGAGTTGATGATCGGATAGAAGTTGCGGTTCTCGCTGGAGTCGCCGCCTTCCCACCAGCCGCCGACCCGAAGGTCGTGGCCCGAGCCGAAGACGTTCAGGGCCTTCAGTTCGCCTGTCGCGCCGTAGCGTTCGCGGTCGCGTGGGGTGACGCGCATGTCGGCCGGGCCGCCCACGACGTTGCTGTTGCGCAGGGTGGTCAGGGCGGGGCGGATCGCGCCGCCGCTCGCGTTGTAGCCGGTCACCGCGCGGGGATCGCCGCCCGTCAGGATGCGTTGGCGGTCCTGGTAGCGGAAGGATTCCCCGTCCAGCGTCTGGTAGTACGGATTGACGTCCAGGCTGACCGTGTCGGTCAGCTTGAAGTGGCCGTTCAGATAGGTCAGCCAGTCCTTGCGCCAGCCGCCCAGGGCGCCGCCGAAGTCGATGTCCTTGGCCGGGACGCCGGTCAGGGCGTCCAGCGCGCGGTCGCTGCGCGGGGCGGCCTCGAACTCGCCCTTGGTGACGATGTTGAAGTCGTTGTCGGTCTGGTCGTTGTACGAGACGCGGGCCTTCAGGAACGAGCCGTTGTCGAAGTCCTTCACGATCTTCAGCTCGTAGTGGTCGCGCTCCGAACCCCGGCTGTTCCGGCCCGCCCAGATGTCGTTCTCCTGGTGCGAATAGGTCAGGTAGCCCGACAGGCCGGGCGCGATCTCACCGCTGTCGACCCGGCCGTAGATCCGGCGGAAGTCGAACGCGCCTAGCCCGGCCTCGACCGTCGCCCCGAAGGCCTTGCGCGGGGCGTCGGTGACGAAGTCGATGAAGCCGCCCAGGGCGAAGCGCGACGGCGCGCCGATGTCGCCGGCGCTCTGCGAGACGGTGATCTTGCTGACGTTGCTGCTTTCGACGAAGCGCTGCGGCGGCGAGCCGCCGTTGAAGCGGCTGTCGCCGGTCGGGATCCCGTCCAGGGTCAGGCCGATCTGCTCGTCGGTCAGGCCGCGCATGTAGATCTCGAACGAGAAGCTGCCGCCGCGCGCGTCGCCGGTCGAGACCTGAACGCCCGGAACCTTGACCAGGGCCTGGGTGACGTCCGCGCCCATCGGGCGCTCCTGGATGTCCTCGGCGCCCAGGGTGAAGGTCGCGCGGGCCAGGCCCGAACCGAAGCGCTCGGCGGTGACCACCACCTCGTCGAGGGTCTGGTCGGCCGGCGCCTGGGCCGCGCTGGTCTGCGCCAGCGCGGGTTGGGCGGCCAGCACCGCGTACAGCGCGCTCGAAACCAGCCAGATGGACGTCTTCATGTTCAGGCCCCCGTGTGGCGATCCGCGTGGGCGATCGCCGAATGTCATCAAGTGAAACGTTTCATATTCACGATCGATGACGGTTTCGTCACGCCGGGACGGGGATCGGGTGACGGTTGGTTCGGGGGATTTCACAGGTTTTTCGCGGGCGCCCGCCGCGTCGCGCGACCGCGGAGCCAGCTCACGCGATTTCACGTCGGAATTCTGAAACGTTTCAGCCCGAGGCGCCGGGCCGTTCGGGCCAGGCTTCCAGCGTCCGGCGACGCCACTTGGCGACGATCAGGTCCAAGGCCGGCCCGCGCCGAAGCGGGGTCGGCCGTTGGCCTGGGCGGCTTGGGCCGCCCAGGCT
>NZ_JBFTZS010000253.1:0-6815 GCF_056406675.1 Caulobacter sp. P1_B12_2
GGGCTGGAGACCGGCACGACCTTGGGGACGATCTGGTCATAGACGGCGACGCCCATTTCCAGTTCCAGCGCCGTGTTGGCGCCGACCACCTTGGGGATGTCGGCGGTCTCGAAGTTCTGGTTGCCCGGATCTTCGCGTTCCGGCGAATAGGCGATGGCGAAGTCGCGGCCGCTGATCAGGCCGCTGCCCTCCTCGAGGATCGGCTTCATCACCTGCTCGGACGTGCCCGGCCAGGTCGTCGATTCCAGAACCACCAGCTGGCCCGGACGCAGGCGCTTGGCGATCGCCTCGGTCGACTTGACCACATAGGCCAGGTCGGGCTCGCGATACTCGTTCAGCGGCGTGGGCACGCAGATCAGGATCGCGTCCGGCTCGTTCAGTCGATCGAAGTTCGAGGTGGCGTCGAAACGGCCCAGCTCGTTCATGGCCTCGACCGACTCGCCCGAAATGTGCGCGATGTACGACCGGCCGTTCAGAAGGGAGTCGATCTTGTGGGCGTCGATGTCGAAGCCCGTAACCCGCAGCCCCTGGCGCAAAAACGCCTGCGCGAGTGGAAGGCCAACATAGCCCATGCCTAGAACGCCGACGTGGAGCTCGTGTGTTTGCGCGCGCCGAACGAAATCGGCGGCAACCTGTTCAAGCGTTATCTCGCCAATCGCGAAGGGGGTCTGCACGTTTGCTTCCACTAATCTTATCCCTGTTTAGCGATCTCAACAGCTCATTCCCGAGCATCGAGTCCGAGGAATCAATTACTCGCCCGTGTGTCGCATTTTTAAACGACCGTTATGTTGCGCGCATCGACGACGCGGCGACGGTGACTTGCCGGGATACGCGCGTATAGCTGATAGAACATATCGCGCAACACTTTTCACGGGTTCCTAGGCCCTCGACAATACTCGCGCGAGCGCCACCAATTTCTCGGCTTCACGGTCCCAGCCATGGCCGGAGGCGAAGGCGCGCGCCGCGGCTCGGCGTACAGCCTGAGGCTGTTTCGCCGCCGTCGCCACGGCCTCGGCGATCGCCGAGGGATCAATGTCGGGCGGCACGAAATCCACGAAGCCGGCGTCCTGGGTCAGGGCGACGATCTCCGGCAAGGCCGAGGCCAGCACGGGCACGCCGGCCGCCGGATACTCCCACAGCTTGTTGGGCAGGGCGTTCAGCTGGTTGGCGCTGCCGGTTTCATAAAGAAGGGCGCCGAGGGCGGCGCCCGAAATCCAGAGCGGCAGTTCGTCGTGCGGCACGGGCGAGACGAAGCGCACGCGGTCGCCGGCTCGGGCTTCGAGCTCGCGGCGCAGCACCCCGTCGCCCAACATCACCAGCCACCAGCCGGGCGGCAGGCGCTCGGCGGCGTCGACCAGTTGGCGAAGCCCCCGATGCTCGCTCATCGCGCCGTGGAAGATCAGGATGGACGCGTCGGGCGGCAGGCCAGCCCGCTGGTGCAGGCGTCCGTCGTAGGGCGGCGGGGCGCTGGCCTGGGCCGCGTTCATCACCACGACCGCGGGGGGGAAGGCGGGCTGGGCCTGCGCGTAGAGCCGGGCGATCGCCGGCCCCACCGTCACGAAGCCGTCCAGGATGTGGGCGTGCCGCGCATGGGTGCGGGCCACCCAGCGGCTTCTGGCCGTGTCCCCGGGCGTCTCGTCTTCATAATACTCATGGGCGTCGTAGATCACGGCGGCCCCGACGCGCCGCCGGATCGCGGCCGCCCATCGCAAGGACTCCGGCTCGCTGACAAGTAGAAGGTCGGGCGCGAAGCGTGACACGGCGCGCCGCATGGCCGCGGTCTTCAGGGCGAAACGCAGCCACAGGCCCAGCGGACCCGGAGCCCGCGCCAGCACGCCCAGCGGCCCGATCCACGGCACGGGATGGGCGTCGGCCATGAAGGGCGCGCCCCCGGGGTCGGGCGCGAACGCCTCCACGACGAAGCCGGCGGCGCGCAAGCTCGCGCGCTGCTTGAGCAGGCGCCCGTCTCGGGGATCCAGCAACGGGGCGATGAGGGCGATGCGTTTGATCGTCGAATGCTCCGGACGCCGGACGAATAGACGAAGGGCGGTCATCGCCCCGCGTGGTGAATTCGCGCTTCTCGGGGAGCGCGGAAGGATGCGAGAGAACGCCGAAATCGTACGGAAAAATGACCCTTTGATGAACATGCGCGAGCGTCGATCTTACCCGACATTAGCCGTTGACATCAGTGAAGCGCCGACACACAAGCATGCACTGTTGTCCCACGCTCCGATCGAGATGAAGGTCGTTCGGCCTTTAAATAGACCGATTTAGAGAAATCTCGACCATCATGCAAGGTTTCGCCCCGTGGGGCTAAGAAACGGATGCTTGTGGTAGGAATTGAATAGTAAGGCAAGGATCGATGTCCGCGATCGAAGTTCAAAGTCTTTCTCTCACCTTACCGATCATCGGATACAACTCCCAATCTCTTAGAAAGACGATCCTCAGTTTTTCGACGGGCGGCCGACTTCTTAAGGACAAGAAAGATCACGTCCTTATCCGAGCCTTGCACAATGTCACCTTCAAGTTGCAAGAGGGCGACCGGCTGGGCCTGATCGGCCACAATGGTTCCGGCAAGTCGACCCTGCTGCGGTGTCTGGCCGGCATCTATGAGCCGACTCGCGGCACGGTTTCGGTTCACGGCAAGATCTCGTCGCTGATCGACCTGGGCGTCGGCCTGGACGTCGAAGCCACCGGCAAGCAGAACATTCGCCTGCTCGGCAAGTATCGCGGCATTTCGGCCAAAGAGATCGACGACGCCCTGCCCATCATCGAGGAAGTCTCGCAACTGGGCGCCTTCCTGGACCTGCCCGTGAAGACCTATTCGGCCGGCATGCTCAGCCGCCTCATGTTCGCTCAAGCGATCAGCTGGGAGCCCGAGGTTCTGCTGATGGACGAGTGGCTGGGCGCTGGCGACGCCGAATTCACCCGCCGCGCCGAAGGCATGGTCGAAAAGTTCGTGGCCAAGGCCCGCGTCTTCGTCATCGCCTCGCATTCCACTTCGATCATTCGCCAGACGTGCAATAAGGTTCTTCACCTCGAAAAGGGTGAAGTCGTCGATTTTGGCGACACCGACACGGTGCTCGACAATTACCTTGCCGGCACGGCCTGAAATCGCCCTGAGGAAATAAAAGAATGTTTGGCAAAGCTGCCGCCGAGCTGAAAAGCAGCGCATTTGCGTGGCGGATGTGGTCCTTCATGGGCTATCAGGACATCCAGCAGCGATACAGGAATTCGATCCTGGGCCCGCTCTGGCTAGTCTGTAATCTGGGCGTGGTCGTGCTTGGCATCGGCCTGCTGTATCCCAAGCTGTTCAAGACCGACCTGCACACGTTCGTGCCGTTCGTCACGGTCAGCCTGATGATCTGGAACTTCTTCATCGGTACGCTGACCGAAGGCTGTTCCGCCTTCCTCGCCGCGTCCGGCATCGTCCGTCAGATCAAGATCCCGCTGCCGGTGTTCGTGCTGCGCGTGATCTGGCGAAACATCATCATGCTGGCCCACAGCATGATCGTTTTCGCGATCGTCGGCGTGATCTTCAAACTGTTCCTGAAGATCCACTATCTGGAGTTCCTGGGCGGTTCGGTCCTGTTCCTGCTCAACCTGACCTGGATGGTCATGATCCTGGCGATCCTGTCCACGCGGTTCCGCGACACCGCCCAGATCGTGCTCTACATCCTGATCTTCTCGACGTTCATGACGCCCATCTACTGGCCGTCCAGCCTGCTGCCGGCGAACTCGCCGTTCCTGGTGTTCAACCCGCTGGCCCACTACATGGCCATCATCCGGGATCCGCTGCTGGGCAATCACCCCACGGCGCTGAACTGGACGTTCTGCATCGGGACGGCAATCCTGGGCTGGGCGATCGCCTATCTCTCGTTCGCCTGGAAGCGTCGCGAAATCATCTTCTGGTTCTAATGTAGAGCGAGGGCGCGCGACCCGCGGCGCGCCCTCGCCTCTCACGACAAGGGCGGGAAATCTGCCATGTGCGGACTTTGGGCGAGCATCGGGATCGACGTGGATCGCCGCGTCCTCGACGCCATCAAGGCTCGCGGCCCCGACGGCGAAGGCTTCTCGTCGTCTCCCAGCCCCTGCGGGCCGGTCACCCTGGGCCATCGCCGCCTCTCGATCTACGACCTCAGCCCCGCCTCCGCCCAGCCGTTCGCCAGCCCGGACGGGGCCGTGCGCATGGTCTGGAACGGCGCGATCTATAACTACAAGGACGTGCGCGCGACCCTGGCCGAAGCCGGGGTGGTGTTCCACACCGAGGGCGACACCGAAGTCCTGATGGCCGCCTTCCTCGCCTGGGGCGTGGGGGCCTTCCAGCGCCTGGACGGAATGTTCTCCGGCGCCATCCACGACACCAGAAACCAGACGGCCTGGCTGTTCCGCGACCGGTTCGGCGAAAAGCCCCTGCTGTACGCCCTGCCGCGCGGCCCGGGCTGTTCGATCGCCGTGGGCTCCGATCTCAAGCAGTTCCGCGACCTGCCGGGCGTCGACTGGCGGATCAATCGTCAGGTCGCGGCGAATTTCCTGAACTTCGGCCATGTCGACGAGACGGACGAGACCTTCGTCGCCGGCGTGCGCCGCCTGCCCGCCGGCTGCTTCTGGAAGCTGGACCTGCGCAGCGCCGCGCACTTGCGCAACAGCCTGGAGGAAGGCCCTCGGGCGTGGCCGGGCGAGGCGTTGGGCTTGGGCGAGCGGACAGACCCCGCGCTCGACGCCGCCGAAATGGCCGTGGAGCTGCGACGGCGGCTGGAGCGCGCCGTCGATCTTCGCTTGGTCGCCGACGTCCCCGTCGGGTCGTGCCTGTCGGGCGGGCTGGACTCCACCGCGGTCGTGCGCCTGGCCCGGGCCTCGCAGCGGGCGGGGCGTGACGGCCGGTTCATCTGCGTTTCGGCCGTGTTCGAGGGGCGGGGCCCCGCCGGCGAGGATCTCTCGGAAAAGATCTATGTCGATGCGGCCCTGGAGGGTCAGGGCATCGACCTGCACACCGTGCAGCCCAGCGACCGAGACGTCGCGGACGCCTTCGACACCGTGATCCTGGCCCAGGGCGAGCCCTTCGCCCACTCCTCGATCTGCGCCCAGTGGTTCGTGTTCAAGGGCGCGCGCGAGGCCGGCCTCAAGGTCATGCTGGACGGCCAGGGCGCCGACGAGCTGTTCGGCGGCTACACCAACATGCTGGGAACCTGGCTGGCGCGCCGGTTGCTGCGACGCGGCCCGGGCGACTGGATGGCCGCCACCCGGGCCCTGATGGCCGACGACGCGGGTCTGGACCGGGGCGGCCTGGCGCGGGCGACCTGGCGCGGGCTGGTGCCCGACAGCACGCGTCGCCGCCTGGCCGGTCTGCGCGGGACCTTTCCGCCCCGGGGCGGCCTGATCCCCGGCCACGCGCCGCCGCCGATCGAAGGCGACGGCTGGGGCCGGTTCGACGCCCTGACGCGGCGCATGGCCGGCCAGACCTCGCTGCCGGCCCTGCTGCGCTACGAGGACCGCAACGCCATGGCGCACGCGGTCGAGACCCGCCTGCCGTTTCTCGCGCCCGACGTGGCCGACGTGGCGTTCACCGCCTCGCCCGACGTCAAGATCGACGCCGGCTGGCGCAAGCAGATCATCCGGCGCGCCGTCGCCGACGTCACCCCCCGCCTCATCCTCGACCGGCGGCGCAAGCTGGGCTTCGCCACCCCGCAGGAGGCGTGGATCTCTGGGGCGCTGGGACCGGTGCTGCGCGAGGCCCTGGCCGATCGCCGCCTGACGCCGTGGATCGACGGCCAGCGGCTGGACGCGCTCGGCGCCAGCACCACCGACGCGGGGCTGATGGCCGAAGCCTTCCGGGCCGCGGTCCTGATTCGCTGGGCCGCTTTGCTGGATCTTGGGGTCTAGCCGAAGGCGTTTCGGCGGACAGATTGACGGCAAAGCTCGGAATTTTCGCTCCGATGCGCGTCATCTCGTCGCGATTAGGCCGCTCGGGTCGAAAACCGCTGAATCTTGTTAACCCGCGCGCGTAATTCTTGGGGTGTTGGAAGATGGAGCATGGTCATGCCTTCCCAAACCGAGTCGAAATCCGCGACCCCGCCCTCGAGCCTGATGGCGCGAGCCAAGCTGGACGAGCGCAGCCGCTACCGCGAAGCGGCGCAACGGCACCCCGACGCGCTGTTCTCGCTGACCGGCCGTCAGTTGGCCGCGATGCTGGGGCGCAACTAGCCACCCCTCATTCGTCGAACGAGGGGTGACCGGCAGGGTTTAGATCGCCGCCTTGGCCACGGCCTCGGCGGTGATGCCGAATTCCTTGTACAGACGCTCGTACGGCGCGCTGGCGCCGAAGCCGGTCATGCCGACGAACTTGCCGTTCTCGCCGATGAAGCGTTCCCAGCCCATGCGAACAGCGGCCTCGACGGCCACGCGGACCGGCGCCTGGCCGATCACCGAGGCCTTGTAGGCCGCCGGCTGCTGCTCGAAGAGCTCCCAGCACGGGGTCGAGACGACGCGGGTCGGCTTGCCCTGGCCCTGCAGGATGTCGCGGGCCGCCACGGCGACCGAGACTTCCGTGCCCGAGGCGAAGATCGTCACCGCCGCCTCGCCGCCCTCGGCGGCCAGCAGCTCGTAGGCGCCCTTGAGCGACAGGTTTTCGGCGGCCGTGTCGCGCACGCCCGGAACCTTCTGGCGCGACAGGCACATCACCGACGGGGTGGCGGCCTGGTCCAGGGCGATCTTCCAGCACTCGGCGGTCTCGACCGCGTCGGCCGGGCGGAACACCAGCAGGTTCGGGATGGCGCGCAAGCTGGCCACGTGCTCGACCGGCTGGTGGGTGGGGC
>NZ_JBFTZS010000254.1:0-6789 GCF_056406675.1 Caulobacter sp. P1_B12_2
GCGGTGATGGATGTCCTTCGCGCCCGCGTCCCAGTCCTCCTGCCACTCCTGCAGCTGGCCCTGGGCGCCGGCCTTGTCGGGCGGCAGCTGGGCGCGGAGCTTGGCGACTTGGCGGGCGAGGTCGGCGTCGACGCCGAGGCGGCGCGACGCCTCGATCACATGGGCGAACAGGTCGCGCAGAAGTTGGCTGTCCATGGCCGGACCGGCGCACATCGAGGCGCCGAAGCCATGAACGTTCTCGGGCGACATCGACGGCGCCGTGACCATGAAGCCGGAGCGTGGATCCTTGACCAGGGTGTCGAGATAGAACTCGGCGGCGCCCTTCATCAGGGGCCACAGGCGTTGCAGGTACGCCCGGTCGCGGCCGTAGTCCCAGCCGTCCCACAGGTTCTGCAGCAGCCAGGCGCCGCCCATTRGCCAGAAGGCCCAGACCGCGCCGTCGACCGGGGCCGTGTTGCGCCACAGGTCGGTGTTGTTGTGCGCCACCCAGCCGCGCGCGCCGTACATGATCCTGGCCGTCCGGGCGCCGGTCACCGACAGGTCCTCGACCAGCCGCAGCAGGGGCTCCAGGCACTCGAGAAGGTTGGTCGGCTGGGCCGGCCAGTAGTTCATCTCGGTGTTGATGTTGATCGTCCACTTGGACTGCCAGGACGGATTGGTCTTCTCGTTCCAGATGCCCTGCAGGTTGGCCGGCTGGGTTCCGGGACGCGAGCTGCTGATCAGCAGGTAGCGGCCGTACTGGAAGTACAGCGCCGCCAGGGCCGGATCGTCGCCGGCCGCGAAGGCGGCGACGCGCTGGTCGGTCGGCTGGGCGGCGGCGGGCGTGGTCCCCAGGTCCAGCGACACGCGGCGGAACAGTCGGCGATGCTCGGTCTGGTGGTCGGCCAGCAGCACCGGCCACGGCTTGGCGGCGGCCTTGGCGATCTGGGCGGTGGTGATCGCGGTCGGATCGCCCGAGATGTCGTCGAAGCGCTTGTAGCCGGTGGCGGCGGCGATCAACAGCACCACCTCGGTCGCGCCGGCGATGTAGAGGCCGCCGGGCCGCGCGGTGGTCTCGCCGCCGGTGACGATGGCCTTCAGCCGGGTCTCGAACTTCAGCTTGCCGGGGATGCCTTGCTGGGCCGGCCCCACGCCGCGCAGGCCGATGACGCCGTCCTCAAGGAAGGGCTCGGCGCTCTGCGGCGTGGTCAGCGACAGGTCGACGGTGATCTTGCCGCCGATCAGGCGCACGGCGATCACCTGGTCGACGGGCGAGGCGATCACCTCGCGGGTCACCGTCGTCCCGCCCAGCTTGAACCGGGTGGTGGCGATCGCGCCGTCCAGGTCCAGCTCGCGGCGATAGGCGGTGTGGCTGTCCAGGCCGGGGAACAGCAGGATCAGATCGCCCAGCGTCTGGTAGGCCATCTGCTTGAGCGGCTTGCCCATCATCCGAGCGTCAGCCAGGTCCTGGGCCTCTTTGTACTTGCCAGCGAAGATCAGGCGGCGCGCCTCGGGCAGGGCGGCCAGGGCGTCGGGATTGTCGGTCTGGTAGGGCGAACCGGCGAAGAAGGTATCCTCGTTCAGCTGGATGCGTTCGGTGCTGACGCCGCCGAACACCATGCCGCCCAGCCGRCCGTTGCCGACGGGGAGGGCCTCGACCCAGGCGTCGGCGGGCGCGTCGTACCACAGCTTCAGCCCGTCGCCGGACGCCTGGGCGCGCGCCGATCCGCTCCCGGCCGTTAGGGCCAAGGCGCCGGCGGCGGCCAGGGTTTCGCGACGGGTGAGGGCGGTCACGGCTTGTAGTCCGGGGCTGGAACGCGGGCGACGGGGATGCCGCCGCGTACGCTGCGTAGGCTCACCAGCTTCACCGCCTCCAGGGCGTCGCCGGGCGCGCCGTCGCTGGTCACGGCCAGGGCCAGGGTGTTCTTGCCGTGCAGGTCGATGATGCCCGGCGGCAGGACGAAGGTCCGCTGCGGGCCGACATTCGCGATGAACTGGCCCATGTTCCAGCCATTGACGAAGATCAGCACCCGATAGCGGCCAGGCGAGCGCGGCGTGGTCGGATCGCCGATCGTCAGGCCCAGGGTGGTGTCCTGGTCCTTGGGCAGGTTCAGGTCGAAGCGCGTGCGGTACCAGGTCGTGCCGGTCTCGGGCTTGGTCGCGGCCATGTCGGCCTTGGCCCACTGGGAGTCGGGGAAGCCCGGCAGGTGCCAGCCCATCCGCTCGCCGAACTGGCCCCCGTTGTTGGCGTTGCCGCGCACCGGATCCGGGATGTCCTCGCCGCCCAGATTGCCCTGGATCTTCCAGGCGATCGGCACGGCGAAGCTGTAGCTGGTGGGGCTGGACAGCGAGGCCGAGACCAGACCGCGGGCCTCCTTGTGGAAGTCGTCGGCGTCCAGGTCCCAGTTGTGGCCGTTGTTGCGGACCATCACCGAGATCACATGCTCGCCGGTTCCGCGCAGGTCCTCGGGCAGCTTGAAGGTCGCCACGCCCATGGTGATCGGGCGCGGCAGGCCGCCGTCCAGCTCGTGTTGGCCCAGGAACCGGCCGTCCAGCCAGACCTGCAGGAGCCCTGCGCCGCCGCCGCCGTAGTGCAGGGTCAGGGTGTCGATGTCGGGCTTGCCGGTGTAGCGGCCGCGATACCAGACGTCGCCCTGGTGGAAGCCGTAGGCGCTCATGTCGAGCGCCGGTTGGCCCGTGGGACCGCGCACGGTCGAACCGCTGCGGCGGCCCTCGGTCTTCAGCCAGGCGCTGTCGTCGAACTTCGGATCGGCCTCGGGCGTGCCCGGCGCGGTCTTCCAGTCGAGCTTGGCGAGGTCGGGCACGCTCACCGCCGCCGGACCGGCCAGCGGCTTGTCGGCCAGCAGGCTGCCCGAGGCGGTGGTCTTGGCCGCGACCTTGGCCCCGTTCCAGCGGATCGCCGTCACGGCCTTCGGCGCGAACACCTCCAGCGGTCTGTCGGTCTCGGTGTCGCCGATGAGGGACAGCACGCCGCCCTTGGTCGCGTCGCTCCGGACGAGGCCGGGGCCGCGCACCAGCACGGTGTCGCGACGCCAGAAGGTCTGGCCAGTCTCGGCGTCTGCCAGCAGCAGGGTCAGGGGCGGACGTCCGCCGCCGGTGATCCGCACGCGGGCCAGGCCCTGGTGCGTATAGGTCAGCTTCAGGTCGCCCTTGGCGGCGTCGAAGCTCGAGGCGACCTGGCCGTCCATCACGTCGATCTTCGGCGCAGAAGCGTAGCGCAACACTGTCTCGCCCGCCTCGCCGGCGCGGCCGTACAGCAGGGCCAGGTCGCCGTCGTTCCACTTCAGGTGCGTCTGGATCTCGGACGTCGAATAGACCAGCCGCTGACCGCCCAGGTCGTAGCTGGCCATCAGCATCTTGCTGTCCTGGCCCTTGATCCGCGAGGGGACCACGTACTCGCCATCGCGGGTCTTCACCTTGAAGGTGAAGGCCTCGTCGCCCGTGGCGCTGCTGGGATTGTGCAGCACCACATAGAGGTGCCCGCCCGTCTCCGGATTCACATTGTGATAGACGCGGACTTTGTCGTTGGACGGGGTGACGGCCTCGCCCTTGTCCATGCGGCGGAGGTCCGGCACGGCGGCGATGAACTCGCCCATCTGCTTGATCACGCGAGCCTTGTCGCGCAGGCCCCGGGCCTCGTCGATCGCCGAGCCGTAGTCGTAGGAGGTGAACACCACCGGGGCCGGCAGCCAGCCCCACGAGGTTCCGCCATAGGTCATGTAGAAGCTTTGCAGCGTCAGGCCGTTGGCGATGTTGGTCGCGTAGAACACCCTCTGGTAGCCGACGCCGCGATGGAGGGCGGTGCAGTCATAGTCGCCGTTGCTGCCCCAGTAGTCGAACCAGCCGCCGCCGAACTCGGCCAGGAAGCCTGGGGTGTTGGGGCTGGCCGAGGCGCCGCCCTTGGCGCCGCCGGGACCGTACAGGCCCCAGTCGGGCGCGACCCCGGGGCTGGAGGGCGTGGAGTCGACCTTGCAGCTGCCGCCCGGATAGCCGTCGAAGGCGTAGAGGTCGTTGGGCCCGTCGACCGTGCCTGGCACGTTGGAGCCCTTGGGCACCCAGTAGCCGTTGCGGCCCTTGTCGTTATGGAAGATCGGGACAGTGATCCCGTCGGCCTTGGCCTTGTCGTCCAGCCACTTCATGTAGCGCTGCTGCGGGGCGCCGACGACGTCGAGCTCGTTCTCGATCTGGTGGGCGATCACCGTGCCCTGGCCGGTAGTCAGCTGGTGGCGGGCGATGACGGCGTTGATCTGGGTCAGCCACTCGTCGGCGGCCGTGATGTATTCCGGCGCGTCGGTGCGGGCCCGGGCCTGCTGGTTGACCATCCAGCCCGGGAAGCCGCCGCGCGTCAGCTCGGCGTTCACATACGGCCCGGCGCGAGTGATGACATAGAGGCCTTCTTCCTTGGCCATGGTCAGCACGCGGTCCATGTCGCGCACGCCGTTGAAGTCGTAGACCCCCTGCTTGGGCGAGTGGTAGCCCCAGTCGAAATATATGGCGACGGTGTTGTAGCCGCTGGCCTTCATCTTCTGGAGGATGTCGCGCCACAGGTCGGGGCTGGGCACGCGGAAGGGGTGGAACTCGCCGCCCCACGAGAAGACGCGGTCGCCGTCGACCTTCAGCGAGTACTTGTCCCAGGTGATCTTGTGCGCTTCGGCCGGCTTCGCGGCGACGGCGGTCTCGCCGCCTTCCTTCAGCACGGTGAAGTGGCGCACGGTGCCCGACAGTTCTGGCAGCTCGGTCTTCGGCGTCCAGGTGCGGAAGCCGTCCTTGCTGTCGCTGAACCAGTACCGCTTGGACATGTACTCGTCGAAATAGATCCGCCAGGCGCCGTTCGGGGCGCGGGTCAGGGCGGGGCCTTCCAGGAACTTGCCCCAGCCGGCCCAGTCGCCCGTACCCTTCGGCTGCCACGGCCCGTCCAGCGATGGGGCGGTGTAGAGCTCGACGAACTTGCTGGTCTCGTTCTTGGCGAAGGCGTTGTAGAGCCCGCCCTCGCGCACCACGAAGGTGTCGATGAAGTTGGGGCCCAGGCCCGCCAGGGGCTTGGGCGCGCTCCAGTTGGCGAGCGAGGCGTCGGCGGCGGTGATCCGGTAGGGCTGGAAGCTGCCTTGCTGGCCGGTGGTCGAGACCGACAGGATCAGGTTCACCGACCCGTCCTGGTCGACGAACCATTCCGGCGCCCAACTGTTCGTCGCGCCGGGGACCTCCACCGTCACGTCGCGCAGGAAGGTCCAGTCGGTCAGGTCTTTGGAACGGGCCAAGCCGATGGTGTTGCCGGCCCAGCCGGTGGTGTAGGCGACGTAATAGCAACCGTCGGTGTGCTTGATCACGCTGGGATCGCGGATAAGCCCCTGGGGCGGGGTGTAGGCCAGCGGCTTCTTCAGGACGAAGCGTGCGCCGTCCGCCGAGTCGTAGACACTCATGTTCGACTGGCTGGCGTTGGTGAACGCCGTCATCGTGTAGCGCGCGGGCTCGGCCCCAACCGACTGAACGGGGGCGGTGGTCGCCAGCAGGGCGGTGGCCAGACTCAGGGCGGCAAAGGGCGCGCGGCTCATCTTCAACCCTCGAAGTAGAAGACGGGCTTCAGCGGCCACTCGACGGGTTTGTTGTCCGGATGGACCTCCATCAGGTCGGCCATGTAGTCCCACCAGCGCTTCATCACCGGCTCCAGAGGGAGGGCGTCCTTGGCGTTGTCGGGCTTGAGGCGCAGCACGGCGAACAGGCTCATCGTCTCTTCGTCGAGAAAGATCGAATAGTCGTGGATCCCCGCCTTGCGCAGGGCGGCGGCAAGGTCGGGCCACAGCTCGTCGTGGCGGCGCTCGTATTCGGCGGCGACGCCGGCCTTGAGCTGCATGCGGAAGGCGAGGGGCCGGTCCTGGTGGTTGCTCATCGTGTCCTCCCGTTTCTTATCTTTGTGGGTCAGGTCGTGGTGGGCGGCAGGCGGTAGAGGCGACTGGCCGTTCCGCCGAACATCAGGCCCCGCTCGGCCTCGCCGAAGTCCGCCGTGATCGTGTCATAGGCCTCGTAGAAACCGCCGAACGAGCCGTGGACCTTCTCGACCGGGAAGTTGCTGGCGAACATGCAGCGGGCCGGGCCGAAGGTCTCGATGACCTGCAGCACGAAGGGCCGCAGGCTGTCGACGGTCCAGGCCCGGTCGATCATGGCCAGGCCCGAGATCTTGCAGCTGACGTTCGGCCGCTCGGCGAGCAGGGCCAGGCCTTCGCGCCAGGCCCTCAGCCCGTCGTCGTCGCGGTCGGTCGGCATGCCGGCGTGGTTGACGATCACCGGCACGTCCGGGTTCGCGCTGGCCAAAGCCGCGGCCGTCGCCATCTGCGAGGGATAGAGCTGCAGGTCGAACGACAGGCCGTACTTGGCCAGCAGGGCGTAGCCCGCGCGCCATTGCGGATCCAGCAGCAGGTCGCGCGGCCCGTAGGTCTTGGCCGGGTCGGCGTGCCAGTTGACGATCTGGCGGACGCCCCGAACATTGGCCCGCGCCGCCTGGGCTTCGAGCAGGGGCTCGACGCCGGAATCGTCCAGGTTCGCGCCCGCCACGATCCCACCGATCACGCCGCGGGTGTCGGCGAGGCCCTGCAGCCAGTCCGTCTCCGACAGCTGGTCCTTGGGCGGCAGGCCGCATTCGACATGCACAGTCTGGACGACGTTCCACCCGGCCGTGTCGGCCAGGTAGTCGTCCAGCCCATAGGAGCGATAGGCGATCGACGAGATGTCGCCGGCCGGGTTGTTTGGCAGCGGGGTGTCCTGGAGCCAGCTGTAATAGTGCCGCTCCAGGTC
>NZ_JBFTZS010000255.1:0-6787 GCF_056406675.1 Caulobacter sp. P1_B12_2
GGAGCCAGCTGTAATAGTGCCGCTCCAGGTCCCACAGGTGCATGTGCGGGTCGATGATCGGGCCGAGATAGGCCATCACTTCCGCTCCCTTAGAAGGTCGTGCGGCCGCCGGAGGTGTCGAAGGTGGCGCCGGTGGTGAAGCTGCACTCTTCGCTGGCCATGAAGCAGACCATGGCCGCGCTCTCGTGGATCTCGCCCAGGCGGCCCATCGGGATCTTGCCGCGCATGTAGTCGACCTGGCTCTGGGGCAGTTGCTCCAGGATCGGGCTCTCGAACGTGGCGGGGGTCAGGCTGTTGGCGATCACGCCCTTGGTGGCCAGTTCCTTGCCCAGCGACTTGGTCAGGCCGATCACGCCCGCCTTCGACGCCGAATAGGCGCTGGCGTTGGGATTGCCTTCCTTGCCGGCCACCGAGGCGACGTTGACGATCCGGCCGTAGCCGCCGGCGATCATGAACGGCGCGACTTCGCGGCAGCAGTAGAACAGGCCGTTGAGATTGATGTCGATCACCCGTCGCCAGCTGTCGAGCGGATACTCGTGGACCGGAGCGGTGGCGCCGGTGATGCCGGCCGAGGCCACCAGGATGTCGATCCGGCCGCCCAGGGCCTGGTTGGCGTCAGCGGCGGCGGCGGCGACAGCCGCCTGGTCCGAGACGTCCAGGGCGACGACGTGCTTGGCGCCCACCTCGGCGGCGGTCGCCTTCAGGCCGTCGGCGTCGAGGTCCCACAGCGAGACCTGGCCGCCTTCGGCGACGATGCGCGCGGCCACGGCCTTGCCCAGGCCCGAGGCCCCGCCGGTGATCACGGCGGTGCGGCCGGCGAAACGGTTGGCGTAGGGCGTGCTCACGCGACGCCGTCCTTGGACCAGGCCACGACGATCTGGCGTTGCTCGCCCAGCTTCTCGATGCCCAGGCGGATCTGGTCGCCGGCCTTCAGATAGACGGGCTCGGGCTTCTGGCCCATGCCGACGCCGGGCGGGGTGCCGGTGGTGATCAGGTCGCCCGGCTCCAGCGTCATGAACTCGCTGATGTAGGAGACCAGCTTGCTGATCGGGAAGATCATGGTCTTGGACGAGCCGTCCTGTTTGCGCTGGCCGTTGATGTCCAGCCACATGGAGAGGTTCTGCGGGTCGCCCACTTCGTCGGACGTGACCATCCAGGGGCCGACCGGACCGAAGGTGTCGCAGCCCTTGCCCTTGTCCCAGGTGCCGCCGCGCTCGATCTGGAAGGCGCGCTCGGAGACGTCGTTGATCAGCACGTAGCCGGCGACGTGGTCCAGGGCCTCGGCCTCGGTGACGTAGGAAGCGCGCGAGCCGATCACGACGCCCAGCTCGACTTCCCAGTCGGTCTTCAGCGAGCCGCGCGGGATCATCACCGGATCGTTCGGGCCAGTCAGGCAGCTGACGGCCTTGGTGAACAGCACCGGCTCTTCGGGGATCGGCAGGTTCGACTCGGCGGCGTGGTCGGCGAAGTTCAGGCCGACGGCGATGAACTTGCTGACGCCGTTCACCGGCACGCCGTAACGGGGCGAGCCCTCGACCAGCGGCAGGGTGGCGGGATCGATGGCGGCCAGCTTCTTCAAGCTGGCGGGCGACAGTTCGGCGCCGGTGATGTCGGCGACGACGCCCGACAGGTCGCGGATCTTGCCTTCGGCGTCGAGGAGGCCGGGCTTTTCGGTGCCGCGGGGGCCGTAACGGAGCAGTTTCATGGGGTCACGCTTTCGGGGGAGTTAGCGGGCGTAGGGCCGGTGCAGACCGACCTCGCGATTGAGTTCGACGCCGAAGCCGGGGGCGTCGGAGAGTTTCAACTTGCCGTTCACCGGCACGGGCTCGCCGATCAGCTGCGGGTGGAACATCGGCACCACCTCGTCGGCCTTCGGGGCCATCATCAGGAACTCGGCGAACGGGCTGTTATGGCGGGTGGTGACGAAGTGGTAGCTGTAGACGCTGGAGCCGTGCGGGATGCACATCACGCCCCGGCTGTCGGCCAGGTTGGAGATCTTCACCAGCTCGGTCATGCCGCCGCACCAGCCGACGTCGGGCTGGATGATGTCGCAGCACTCCATCTCCAGCAGCATGCGGAAGCCCCAGCGGGTGGCCTCGTGCTCGCCGGTGGTGACCAGCATCCCCTTGGGAGCGTTCTTCTTCAGGTCGCGATAGCCCCAGTAGTCGTCGGGGCTGAGGGCTTCCTCGATCCACTTGAGGCCATATTCGTGGGCCTTGTGGGCCAGCTTGACGGCGTAGTTCAGGTCCAGCGCCATCCAGCAGTCGAACATCAGCCAGAAGTCCTCGCCCGTGCGCTCGCGCATGGTGGCCAGTTCTTCGATGTTCTTGCGCAGGCCTTCCTCGCCWTCGGCCGGGCCGTGGTGCAGGGGCATCTTGCCGCCGATGAAGCCCATCTTCTGGGCCAGGTCGGGGCGGGCGCCGGTGGCGTAGAAGGTCAGCTCGTCGCGGACCTTGCCGCCCAGCAGGTGATAGACCGGCTCCTGGCGCAGCTTGCCCAGCAGGTCCCACAGCGCCAGGTCGACGCCGGACAGGGCGTTCACGACCAGGCCCTTGCGGCCGTAGTACTGGGTGGAGAAGTACATCTGATCCCAGATCTTCTCGATCTCGGCGGGATCACGGCCTTCCAGGAAGCGGGCCAGGTGCTTTTCGACGATGTAGGCGGCGGGCTCGCCGCCGGTGGTCACCGCGAAGCCGATCGTGCCGTTGGCGGCCTCGATCTCGACGACCAGGGTGCCCAGCACGTTGATGCCGAAGCTCTGGCGGCTCTGGCGATATTCGGGATAGCGCGACATCGGGGTGGCGATGTGGTCGTCGATCCAGTGGCCTTCGCCCTGGTCGTGATAATCGGCTCCACCGCCGCGCACGACATAGGCGCGAACCGCCTTGATAAGGGGAAACGGCATGGGAAAAACCAGCTCCAGCCCGACACTTCCTAAGAGGAAGCGATCAACTTAAAGAAAGAGAAGGGCTTATCGCGAGGCAAAGGCCTTCGACATGCTTGGCGAAACCTTGAGCGGTCGCGCCTACCTCCCCGGGACGTCCTATGACACGGTGGCGCGCCCTGACTTTCGGTGACCGGATCGTCGCCTTCGCCGCTTGCGCTAGGTACCATATTATGAGAGAGAGTGCTACAAAATGAAACGTGACGCGTCAAGGGGAGCCTCAGCGGTGGCCAAGGATGACAGTGCCGGCGCTAAGTCGCCCAGCGGCAGCCAGACGCTGTTCCGGGGGCTGGACCTGCTGGACGTGGTCGCGGACTCCGGCACCATCGRCCTGCCCGCCCTGGCCCAGCGCCTGGGCCTGACCCGCAGCACGACTCACCGCCTGGCGACCGCCCTGGTCGAGCGCCGGCTGCTGGCCCAGACCCCGCGCGAAGGCTACAGCCTGGGCTCCAAGCTCCTGGAATTGGGCTATCTGGCCGGCCAGCAGATGGACCTGCCGCGCATCGCCCGCCCGCATCTCGAGCGCCTTTGGGAAGAGCTGGAAGACACCGTCCACCTGGGTGTGATGGAAGACGACCGCGCCCACTATCTGGACAAGCTCACAGGGCGTAGGCGGATCAACATCAGCTCGCGCGTCGGCGACCGCCAGCCGATCCGCTCGACCGGCCTGGGCAAGGCCCTGGTGCTGGACGAGACCGAGGAGCGTTGGCAGGAGCTCTATCGCAAGGAAGGTCCGCGCTCGGAGCACGGTCCGGACGAAGAGCAGTGGATCGCCTGGATGCGCGACTACGCCAAGCGCGGCGTGGCCTACGACCTTGAAGAGAACGAAGACCGCATCCGCTGCGTCGCCGCCCCGATCCGCGGACCCAGCGGCGCGATCGTCGCGGCCATCAGCGTCTCGGGCGCGGCCCAGTACATGGACGACGCGCGCATGGCCGACCTGACCGAGACCGTGCGCCAGTGCGCCAACGCCATCGGCGTCGAGCTGGGATGGAACGAGAAGAGGACGGCCGCGAAACGCTAGGCCGCTCACAAGTACATAGTGGAGGAACGATGCTTCTGAAGGACAAGGTGGTGCTGGTGACCGGCGCCTCGGGCGGGATCGGCAAGGCCGCGGCCATCGGCTGCGCCCAGCACGGCGCCGACGTGGCGATCAACTACCATTCCGATGAAGCGGGCGCGGCCGACGCCGTCGCCCAGATCGAGGCCCTGGGCCGCCGCGCCATCGCCGTGAAGGGCGACGTGGCCGATGTGGCCACCGCGGCGGGCTTCGTCGATGCGGCCGTCGCCGCGTTCGGCAAGGTCGACGTCTTCGTCAACAACGCCGGCATCTGCCCCTTCCACGCCTTCCTCGACATGCCGCCCGAGGTCATGGAGCGGACGATGAAGGTCAACCTGTTCGGCGCCTATTACATGGTGCAGGCGGCGGCCAACCAGATGGTCAAGCAAGGCAACGGCGGGGCGATCATCGCCGTCAGCTCGATCAGCGCCCTGGTCGGCGGCGGCATGCAAACCCACTACACCCCGACCAAGGCCGGCGTGCACAGCCTCATGCAATCGACCGCCATCGCGCTCGGCAAGTACGGCATCCGCTGCAACTCGGTGCTGCCGGGCACCATCGAGACGGCGATCAACAAGGAAGACCTGGCCGACGTCGCCAAGCGCGAATACATGGCCGGCCGCATCCCGCTGGGCCGCCTGGGCGAGCCCGACGACCTGGCCGGGCCGATCGTCTTCCTGGCCTCGGACCTGGCCAAGTACGTGACCGGCGCGGCCCTGCTGGTCGACGGCGGCGCGTTCGTGAACCTGCAGTAGTTACGTGATCGTCTCGTCCACCACGGACTTTCGGGAAGCGGCGCGGCGCAAGCTGCCCCGCTTCCTGTTCGACTATATCGACGGCGGCGCCTATGCCGAGCGCACCCTGGGCCGCAACGTCTCGGACCTGGCCGACCTGAGCCTGCGCCAGCGGGTGCTGAAGGACGTCTCCAAGGTCGACACCTCGACCACCCTGTTCGGCCACTACCAGGCCCTGCCGGTCGCCCTGGCCCCGGTGGGGTTGACGGGCATGTACGCGCGGCGCGGCGAGTGCCAGGCGGCCAAGGCCGCCGCCGCCAAGGGCGTGCCGTTCTGCCTGTCGACCGTCTCGGTCTGCGACGTCAACGAGGTGTCCAAGGCCAGCCCCGCGCCGATCTGGTTCCAGCTCTACGTGCTGCGCGACCGCGCCTTCATGCGCGACCTGTTGGCCAAGGCGGCGGACGCGGGCGCTACGGCCCTGGTCTTCACCGTCGACATGCCCGTGCCCGGCGCCCGCTATCGCGACGCCCATTCCGGCATGAGCGGCCCCAACGCCGCCATGCGCCGGCTGGTCCAGGCGGCGTTCAAGCCGTCTTGGGCCTGGGACGTCGGCGTGATGGGCCGGCCCCACACCCTGGGCAACGTCGCCCCCGTGCTGGGCGCCAATTCGGGCCTGGAAGATTTCATGGGCTGGCTGGGGGCAAATTTCGATCCCTCGATCCAGTGGAAGGATCTCGACTGGATCCGCGACCAGTGGAAAGGCCCGCTGATCATCAAGGGCGTGCTCGATCCCGAGGACGCCAAGGCCGCCGCCGACATCGGCGCCGACGGCATCGTGGTCTCAAACCACGGCGGCCGGCAGCTGGACGGGGTGGTGTCCTCGGCTCGGGCCTTGCCGCCCATCGCCGAAGCGGTGGGCGACCGCCTGACCGTGCTGGCCGACGGCGGCGTGCGCTCCGGGCTAGACGTGGTGCGGATGCTGGCCCTGGGCGCCAAGGGCGTGCTGCTGGGCCGGRCCTGGGTCTACGCCCTCGCGGCGCGCGGCGGGCCGGGCGTCAGCCAACTGCTGGACCTGATCGAGAAGGAGATGCGCGTGGCCATGGCCTTGACCGGCGTCAACACCCTGGATCAGATCGACCGCTCCATCCTGGCCAAGGTCGAGCGATGAGCCTGGCGTCGCTGCTCGCGGCCCTGGCGCTGGCGCAGGCCGCGCCGGGCGCGCCCTCGCCGGATCTGACCGCCGTGCCGCCGCCGCCGCCGATGGCCGCGCCGGTCGCCCGCATCCTGATCGCCAGCGACTCCACCGCCGCCAACTACGGCGCCTCGGCCTATCCGCAGATGGGCTGGGGCATGGTGCTGAAGTGCTCGCTGGATCCCCGCGTCGAGGTGGTGAACCTGGCGCGCGGCGGCCGCTCGACCAAGACCTTCATCGAGGAGGGGCTGTGGACGGGCCTGCTGGAGAAGCTCAAGCCCGGCGACACGGTGATGATCGCCTTCGGCCACAACGACGCCGACCGGGTGAAGATCGTCCGCTTCACCGATCCCAAGGGCGCCTATACCGACAACCTGACCCGCTTCGTCGCCGACGTCCGGGCGGCGGGCGGCCAACCGGTGCTGATGACGCCGATCGCCAAGCACGTGTTCCTCGATGACAAGATCCAGGAAACCCACGGCGCCTACGCCCAGGCGGTCCGGGACGTCGCCAAGGCCACGGCGACGCCGTTGATCGACCTGGACGCCGACATGATGGGCGCGCAGCAGGCGCGGGGCGAGGCGGGGTCGCGCGGCTTCTACCTGATCTACACGCCGCAGGACGGCGTCGCCCGCTACCCCCAGGGGATCAGCGACACCACGCACATCAACGAGGGCGGAGCGCGCCTGGCGGCTTCGCTGGTGGCGGGACGGCTGGCGTTCCTGAACCTGCCGGTCTCGGCCTATGTGCATCCGACATCGACCGGCGCCCAGCCGACCCTCGGCGGCCCGCGCTGCGTGGGCCGTTAGCCCTCTCTTCAAGCAAAAGAAAAGCGGAGCACCTGGAAGGTGCTCCGC
>NZ_JBFTZS010000256.1:0-6738 GCF_056406675.1 Caulobacter sp. P1_B12_2
CGCGCGCGACGCCGCCAGTCGCGCGGCGGTCGGCGCCACGATCCGCAACAGCTCGCTCAGCTGGCGCTGGAAGTCCGGGTCGGGGCCGTCGTCCGCCTTCCAGGCCAGGACGGCCGGGTCCAGCAGGTTCCAGCAACTGGGATCCAGCACCCAGGTCCCGACGCGGGCGCGAGACGAGAGCAGTCCCTTGGCCGCCAGGGTCTTGAGCACCTCGCGCAGGACGGTGCGGGACACCCCGAACCGTTCGAGGAGCGTGGACTCCGAGGGCAGGGACTGGCCGGGGGCATGGAGTCCGCAAAGGATCTCGCCGCCCAGGGTCCGGGCGATGTCGTCCTGGGTGACGGATCCGCGGCGCGCCCAGGCCCGCGCGGGGCCCGCGCGCCGGTCCGTCGCGATGACGGCGTGCTGGATGTCCATGGCCCTGGTGCTCCGCGTCCTGTCTCGCCCCTTCGAGGCGGGAGCGATTTCGAGGTCACTCTAGGGTCGATATGTTATCGATATCAAGAACGTTCGACTCCGAGGACCATCAGACAAGGCCAGAGCGTCGCGACGGCCGGTCCGGCGATTTAGCCTAGGCGGTGGCCCGCAAATCTTGGCTAGAATGCCTCCCGACGGCCGCGCGCACGAACGCGGTTCATGGGAGACCCTCTTGAGCGGACAACGACGACCCAGCGTGACCCTTCACGACGTGGCCAAGCACGCTGGCGTGTCCTCGATGACGGTCTCGCGCGTGATCAACGATTACGCGTTCATCAGCGAGACCGCGCGCGCCAAGGTGCGCAAGTCGATCGCCGAGCTGGGTTACCGTCCCAACGCGGTGGCGCGCGCCACGCGGACGGGCGTGGTCCAGGTCGGGGTGCTGTATTCCAATCCCAACTCGTCGAACCTCAGCGCCTATCTGATGGGCGCCTTTCGCAAGGCCGGCGAGATCGGCTGCCAGCTGCTGATCGAGCCTACGGCCGCGCATCCGTCCTCGGCCAGGGCGGTGGCCAAGCTGATCGACGCGGGCGTCGGCGCCGTGGTCCYGCCGCCGCCGCTGTGCGACGACGCCAAGATCCTCAAGCTGCTGGCCGCGGCCGGCGTCGAGCCCGTCAGCTTCGCCACCGCCAAGCCGCTGCCGGGCGTCGCCTCGGTCGCGATCGACGATTTCGAGGGGGCGGCGATGATGACCCGCCACCTGATCGAACTGGGCCATGTCGACATCGCCTTCGTGCGGGGCGATCCRCTGCACTCGACCTCCCTGCGACGCGAGGAGGGCTTTCGGGCGACGATGGCGCAGGCGGGCCTGGCCGTGCCGGACGCCTATGTCGTCGACGGCGCCTTCACCTACCGCTCGGGCCTGACGGCCGCCAGCCAGGTGCTGGGTCTGCGCCGGCGTCCGTCGGCGATCTTCGCCAGCAACGACGACATGGCCGCCGCCGTCAGCGCCGTCGCCCACGGCATGGGCATCGCCGTCCCGACCGAGCTGAGCATCGCCGGCTTCGACGACACGCCGGTCGCCTCTACGATCTGGCCGCAGCTGACGACCATTCACCAGCCGATCGCCGACATGGCCGCCACCGCCGTGGATCTGGCGGCGGGGCTGGCGCGGCGCGACGCCGACGACGACCAGGCGCGCAAGCACGTCCTGGCCGAGTTGACCCTGGTCGTCCGGCAATCGACCGCCGCGCCCGCCGGCTGACACGCGCCGCGGCTAGCGGACGGTCAGTCCCGAGACGAACGGACCGATCTTCAGGCCGCCCAGGTCGCTGGGCGTCACGCGACGCCCGCCGATGACGAGGTTCTCGATCAGCACGCCGCGCACCGCCGTGGCGTCCGACAGGCCCTGGATCTGCGAGAAACTGGCCAGGCCCTCGCCGGTGAAGGTGATGTCGCGCAGGGTCACGTTCTCCACGCCTCGGCCGGGCGCGATGTTGTAGCGAGGGCTCTGGCCCGCGACGATGTTGATCAGCTTGCCCTCTTCGATGCGGTCGACGCGGATGTTGCTGAAGGTGATGTCGCGGATCCGGGTCGCGTCGCCCGAGAAGATCGCCATCGCGCCCTCCCAGGCCGGGTCGTCCTCGTCGAGATTGGCCACGTCGATGTTGTCGAACGTGACGCCCTCGATGGTGCGCGGAACGGCGTTGTCGCCGAAGTGGCCCACGTACAGGGCGTGGGCGACGTCGGTCCACAGGATGGAGTTGGTGATCCTGATGTCCCGGGTGTCGAGCGACCCGGCCCGGGGCGGGGCAGGGGCTTGGCCAGGCGCGGCCTTGCAGATCGGGCAATCGGCGACGGCGTAGACCACGACCGCGTCGTCCGAGGTGCGCAGATAGCTCCGGTCGACCCGCACATGCTGGGCGGTGGAGATGTTGATCCCGTCGGACCACTTGCCGGCGGTGAACCCGCTGATCCCGACCAGGGAGACGTTGGAGGACWCGCGGATATTGGCCACCCGCGCGGCGGGCCGGGTTTCGTCATTGGCCAGGATCAGGTCGCTCACTCGGATGTCGTGGGCGCCGTTGATCTCGATCGCCTGACCGGGATTGTAGAGCAGGCCCCGGCCCAGGATGGTCACGTCGTTCAGGCCGTCCAGGGTGAAGGCGCCCTTCAGGATCGCGCCGCCGTCCAGATAGACCGTGTCGCTCGACTTGACCGGAAAGGCCGAGGTCTTGTCCGGCGGCGTGTGAACGCCCGGTCCGAAATAGACGACGTTGGGACCGCTGGGCCTTGGCGGCGGCGGGGCGCCCGCCAGGATGTGCAGATTGTGCAGGCGGTCGTCGTCGAACTGCAGGGAGAAGCTCTGCGGCCGGCTCAGGCGAAGGCGCACGGCCGCGCCGCTTCGCTCGGGTTTCAGTCCCGCCGACAGGGGCGCGACCGACACCGCGCCGAACGCGCCGTTGTTCTTCTGGACTTCGATTTCGACCGCGCCGGTGAAGTCGAAATAGACCAGGGACGCGTCCTGTGGGCGGTCCCAGTCGACCCGGATGCGGTACTCGTAGAGGTCCTGCCACTCGCCGCCTGGCGCGCGGACCCGCACGGTGAAGTCGTCGTTGTGCCAGGCGTAGATCTGCGGGACGGGCGGGGGCGGATAGACCGCCAGGGGCGCGGCCAGACTCGACGTCCACCCGCCCAGGCCCAGGCCCAGGGCGAGCGCGATGATCCAGGCCCGGTTCATGTCTTCCATCCCAATGTTCGCACCGGCCTTGAGCGTTGATCGCTCGGCGGCGCATTGTGCGGCTGTATTGTGATAACGATAACAATCGTGCATGGCTCTGTCCAATGACGATCGAGTCGCCGACGGCGACCTGACCAGGGACTGGGAAACGATGCGCTGCCGGACACCGTCGACGATCCACGACCTGAGCGCGGGCTCGGAGAATGTCTTCGAGGGCGTCTGGCCTGACCGGGTCCTGACCCAGGTGGGCCGCGCCGAGCTGCACAGCTATGCGATCGCGGGTCCGCGCGGGCAGGCCCTGGTCTGCGCCGGCGGCGGCTACGTCAAGCTGATGCACGACCGCGAGGGCGTGGAGGTCGCGCTGTGGCTCAACGAGCTGGGCTATGACGCCCATGTGCTGGTTCACCGGCTGCCGGGAGCGTCCGATGCGGCGGGACCCTTGCCCAAGGACGTGGCGCTGATCGACGCGCTGGCGGCCGTCGAGGTCATCGGTTCGGACAAGGCGCTGGTCTTGGTGGGGCTGTCCTCGGGCGGCCATCTGGCCGGCGCGGTCGCTTGCCACCCAAAGGTCAAGGCCGCCGGACTGCTCGCGGCGTTCGCGCCCCTCAACGCCAATCACACCGCCTACAAGGCGCCGCCGGGCAAGCCCGACTACGAACCGCCCCAGAAGCAGGCCTTCTACGACGACTGGCCGATCGGCCTGGCCGAGCAGCCGCACGGCGTGCCCGCGTGTCCGGTGTTCCTGGCCTATGCGCTGCACGACAGTCCCGTGCCGATCGAGCACGCGCTGAACTTCATCCGCACGGCTCGCGACCTGGGCCTGGATCTGGACGCCCATGTGTTCGGCGCGGCGCCGCACGGGTTCGCGCTGCGCGATCGCGAGGGGACCCATTCGGCCTGGCCGCACCTGGCGGCGGCGTGGCTGGAGACCAAGATCGCCCCCGCCACCTAGGGCGTCGAGGGGACCTGGCCGGTTCCGATTGACGGTTCGGAATTCGCGATGATATCGATATCAACAGCCCGGCGCATGACGCCTGGCGACAAGGGTCACGGCCGAGCGCCGAAGACCAGCAAGGTCTGGGAGGCGTCGATGATCAGCTCGCTCTTCAAGCGCGTTTGCGCCCGTGTCATGCCTGGATCAGGAGCGCGCCGATGATCCGTCCGTCCTTCGACCGCCGTCGTTTCGTGCTGCTGGCCGCCGCCGCGACCGCGCCCCTCGGGGCGGCGAGCGCGGCGCTCGCCAAGCCGAAGGCCTCGGCCAGGCCGCTGCGCGTGGTCTCGCCCGACGGGCGGGTGCGGCTGGACCTGGACGTCCGCGACAGCGGCCCGTCCTGGAGCGTCGCCCGCGACGGCCGCCCCGTGCTTCGTCCGAGCCGGCTGGGATTGGTCCTGGCCGAAGGCGGGCAGCTCGGCCCGGGCGCGAAGGTCGTTTCCGTGTCGCATCGACGCCTGACGGGGACCTGGACGCCGACCTTCGGCGTGCGAGCCGCCTACAGCCAGGCCTGCGAGGAGATCACCGTCGATCTGCGCGACCCGAAGACGGGGATCGCCTTCGCGTTGGTGGCCAGGGCCTATGACGCCGGCTGCGCGGTCCGCTACGTCCTTCGCCAGACGCCCGGTCGAGGCGGGCTCGCCTTGGGCGGCGAGGCCACGCACTTCAATCTCGCTGCGGGCGCGCAGGTCTATTCCAGTCGGGACGAGGGCGAGTACCAGCGCTCGACGCCGGCGGGCCTGGCGCCGGTCGTCCACCCGGATCTGACGGGAAGCTCCGACGTCGGCCCGCTGGCCGACCTGCCGGTCACCGCGGTGTTGGCCAACGGAAGCGCTGCCCTGATCGCCGAGTCCGACCGTCTGCACTATCCGCGCGCCATGTTGCGTCCGGCGCGGGATCCGGCCGACGGCCTGGCCGTCTACCTGATGCGCTATCCAGGCCGGGCCACCGGCTATTCGGGACCGGGCGACACGCCACCCGCGCCGACCTTCGTGCTGGACGTCGGCCAGTCGACGCCCTGGCGCGCCCTGATCCTGGCCGACACCGTCGCCGGCCTGATCGAACGCGCCGACCTGATCCCGACCCTGGCTACGCCCAACCTGCTGGGCGACGTCAGCTGGGTGAAGCCGGGCAGGGCGGTCCGCATCCGCAAGCCCTACAACACCGAGGCCGCCCTGAAGGTCGTGGAGTTCGCGGTCGCGCGGAAGCTCGACTACGTCGAATTCGACGCCCACTGGTACGGCGACGGCACCGATCCCAGCGATGCGACGGTTCCGATCGCTGGCCTGGACATGCAGCGCATCATCGACGCCGCCCGCGCCAAGGGGATCGGCATGATCCTCTATGTCGACCGCGTGCCGGCCATGCGCCAGCGCGACGCGATCCTGGAGACCTACCAACGCTGGGGCGTGGCGGGGATCAAGTTCGGGTTCGTCTGGGAAGGCCGCCAGGCCGACAACGACTTTATCTTCGACCTGGTCAAGGCCTGCGGCGAGCACAAGCTGCTGGTCAATCTGCATGACAACCTGCGCCCAGCCGGCCTGGAGCGCACCTTGCCCAACTACGTGGCCCTGGAGGGCGTGCGCGGCAACGAGCAGTTCCCGACCGCCCGCCACAACGTCACCCTGCCGTTCACGCGCGCTGTCGCCGGGCCGATCGACTACACGATCTGCTACGCCAACCCGAAGAACCAGACGACCAACGCCCACCAACTGGCGATGGCGGTGGTCTATTATAACCCGCTGACCTTCCTCTACTGGTACGACGCGCCCGACAAATACGCCGGCCGCCCCTGGCCGGACCTGCAGTGGTTCGACGAATGCCCGACCACCTGGGACGAAACCCGGGCGCTGTCGGGGGCCGTCGGCGAGCAGGTGATGGTCGCCCGCCGGCACGGCAAGCGCTGGTTCCTGGGGGCGATGACCAATGAGACGGCCCGCACCCTGAAGGCTCCCCTGGGGTTCCTCGGGAAGGGCCGATGGACCGCCACGGTGTTCGCCGACGGGACGCCAGGGCGCGCCGCCTTCGAAACGCCCGTGGTGATCCGCAAGGTCGAGGTCACCGCCGCCAGCGTGCTTTCGCTGGCGCTCGCGCCCAGCGGCGGCCAGGCTGTCCTCTTCGAACCGCTGTAGACGAGGCGTCCCGTGCTGTTGGCCAAATCCATCCTGGGCGTGCTCGCGGCCTCGGCCCTGAGCTCAGCCGCTCTGGCCCAGTCCGGCCCGGTCGCCTTCGCGGCCGACCAGGGGGACGGGACCTATCGCAATCCCGTCCTGGCCGGCGACTATTCCGATCCGGACGTCGTCCGGGTCGGTGACGCCTACTATCTGACCGCCTCGTCGTTCACCAACGTGCCGGGCCTGCCGATCCTGAAGTCGACGGACCTGGTCAACTGGACGCTGATCGGCCACGCCTTGCCGAGGATCACGCCCGTCGCCCATCACGCCACGCCCCGGCGCGGCGGCGGCGTCTGGGCCCCGGCCATCCGCCACCGCGACGGCAAGTTCCTGATCTATTATCCCGACCCGGACTTCGGGATCTTCCTGGTCACGGCCAGCGACCCGGCCGGACCCTGGRGCGATCCGGTGCTGGT